>NZ_JAXDEO010000054.1:0-45778 GCF_035064975.1 Pseudomonas sp. YuFO20 | reverse complement strand
ATTGCGTAGTGGGTAAACCGGCAGGACGCCGGTTTAGCCGCGCTGGGCCAGGGACGGCCCATCGCGGCGACCCACGGAGCAATGCCGGAGTGAGGGCATGCCGAGCCACAGCGAGGCACCGAGTGGTGGGGCAAGAGCCTTTTGGTTCCTTTTTGGCGTTTGAAAAAGGGACTCGCCGTAAGGGCGAAACCATAAGTGGCCGTTACCGCAGCAATGGATATCCCCCCAATCCAGTTTTTAACAACCCATGATTAAGTGAACAGCATTGCCCCTCTCGGGGCCCTTCGTACTCAAACCAAGACGTGCCTTACTTGCTACTCGTCAGCCCCAGGTCAACTCCAGTGGTCTGTCTCAAACCGTCAACACGCAGACTCTTCACATCGCTCGCCGTCACCGCCGCACCCTGGTTACCCCAACTCGTCCTGATGAAAGTCACCACCGCCGCAATTTGCTGGTCTGATAAGCGCCACGCAAAATCAGGCATGGTGAAGGTTGAGGGTGCCGCATGCGTCGCTGGCAATGACCCACCCTTCAGCACAATGTTGATCAGGGAAGTAGCGTCCTCAGTCTGCAGCACCGGGTTGCCGGCCAACGCAGGAAACACACGAGCGTATCCCTGGCCATCGGTTCTATGACAGGCCGCGCAATTGTCGATGTACACCGAAGCGCCGGGTTTGCTGTCGTCTCCTCGCCATAGAGCATCCGCCACCTGTTTGTCATATTGATGGGGCTTGTCGTCTGGGTCGGTGGGCGGCAGGCTTTTCAGATAACGGGCGATCGCGCGCAAATCAGCCTCCGTCATGTATTGCATGCTGTGCTCGACCACATCGCTCATGCCACCAAAGACAGCACCTCTGTCGCTACGACCGGTCTGGAGAAACAGCACCAGATCGTCTTCGCTCCAGCTCCCCAGTCCATCCTTGTGATCACCGCGAAGGTTCTTGGCGATCCAGCCTTCCAATGGCGCGCTGCCGGACAGGAACAACGGGCTCTCACTGGCACTCAGGGCCTTTTCCTGCATCGTGATTGCACGGGGTGTATGGCAGGCACCGCAATGGCCCAGGCCTTCAACGAGATAAGCGCCACGACTGACCACCGGATCTGCACCCACTGGAGCCTGATAGGTTTCAACTTTTGGGGCGAACAGTTCCCGCCAGATCGACAGTGGCCAACGCATACTCAGGGGCCATGGAATATCGGTCTCTTTGTTCGGCTGCTCAACAGGTTCCACGCCCTTCATGAAGTACGCGTAGAGCGCTTGCATGTCGGCCGGGCTGACACGTGCATAGGAAGGAAATGGCATGGCGGGATACAAGCTGCTGCCACTCTTGCCAATCCCATGACGCACCGCCCTGTCGAAGTCATCAAAGCTGTAGCCGCCAATGCCGCTGGCGTCAGGGGTGATGTTGGTCGAATACACCGTGCCGATTGGCGTCTCCATGCCAAGTCCGCCAGCGAAGGGTTTGCCACCCTTGGCGGTATGACAGGCAACGCAGTCACCGGCACGCGCCAGGTATTCTCCCTGTTTGATTTGGGCATCGGTGGACTCTTCAGCCCATGCCGGGAGGTTCGCGCAGAGCATCAGCGCCGCGACAAATACTTTTTTCATCACTTGGCGCTCCTTATGCCTGAACCAGCGGGCCGGGGTTCTTCAGGTACTGTTCGCGAATCGCCCGTGCCGACCAGTACGTCAGGGCGGCGACCAGACCCGTTGGGTTGTAACCCAGGCCTTGAGGAAACGCTGAAGCGCCAGGGACAAAAACGTTGTGCACGTCCCAGCACTGAAGATAACGGTTGATGGCACTGGTCTTGGGGTCAGTCCCCATGATTGCGCCGCCGTTGAGGTGCGTCGTCTGATAGGACGCCGTATTGAAATGATCCCCTACTTTCTTGCCAAGCACGGCAATGGTTTTAGGGTTCATGGCCTGGGCGATCTTGCTCATTTTTTCGACCATGAAACGATTCATTTTTATATCGTTTTCCTGCCAGTCGAACGTCATGCGCAAAAGCGGCAGCCCGTAGGCATCGCGGTAAACCGGATCCAGGTCAAGGTAGTTGCCGCGATAGGATTGATGCGCACCATGCGCGTCCATCGACACCTGATGGGTGTAGTAATCGGCGGTCGCCTTCTTCCAGCTGCTGCCCCAGGCCGGGGTGCCTGGCGGGTTCGATGTACCGGCGATTGGCCGACTCCCCGCCTGATTGACCCACATCGGCGATCCGCCGACAAAACCGTGGGGGCCGTGATCGAAGTTATCGGCATTGAAGTCATCCACCGCCACGCCGTTGCCACCCGCACCGATAAAGTTGTTGGTGTGGGTGTCCTTGTCGAAGAAGGCCTTGATGGTGGCCATGTTCTGATAGGCAAAGTTCTTGCCCACTACCCCTTCGCCGGTCTTCGGGTCATAGGGTTTGCCAATGCCGGATAACAACATCAGGCGCACATTGTTGAATTGAAACGCCCCGAGGATCACCAGGTCCGCCGGTTGCTCCACCTCTCGGCCTTGCGCATCGATGTAGGAGACGCCCGTGGCCTTGCGCTTGCTGCTATCGAGATTGACGCGCAGCACATGGGCGTTAGTGCGTAACTCAAAGTTCGGCACTTGGCGCAGGGCTGGCAGGATATTTACGTTGGGAGAGGCCTTCGAGTACATGTAGCACACGTAACCGCTGCAGAAGCCGCAGAAATTACAAGGCCCCATCTGTGCGCCATAAGGATTGGTGTAGGGTCCCGACGTATTGGCAGAAGGCAGGTTGTAGGGTTTATAGCCAACACTGAGTGCGGCCTTCTGGAACAACTGCGCCGAGTAGGTGTTCTTCTGCGATTCCAGAGGGAAATCACTGGAACGATCCGGCGCGTAGGGATTACCGCCCTTCCCTGCACCGACCAACTGGCCTTTCACTGTCCAGGCCTGGCCAGAGGTGCCGAAGACCTTTTCGGCGAAATCGAAAAACGGCTCCAGCTCTTCGTAGCTGACGCCAAAGTCCTGGATGGTCATGTCCTTGGGAATGAAGTGCTTGCCGTAACGCTCCTCGTAGTGACTGCGCATCCTCAACTCGATGGGGTCGACGCGAAAATGCACGCCAGACCAATGCAGGCCCGCACCACCGACGCCTTTGCCGGGCAGGAACGCGCCAAGCTGCCGATTGGGCTGCGCGACGTCATTGACGCTATGGCGGATAGTCACCGTTTCCTTGGAGATGTCCTGGAACAGCTTCTTGCGCACGCTGTAGGTCAGCTCATCGATCACTTGCGGATAGTTTCCGTCCGGATAGGTGTCCTGCATGGGGCCGCGCTCCAACGCCACCACCTGCAGTCCCGCCTCGGTCAGCTCCTTGGCCATGATTGCCCCGGTCCAGCCGAAACCGACGATGACCGCATCAACTTTTTTCAATACCGTCGCCATCTTCAAGCCCTCTCGCCACGAATCGACACTGCCGGGAAGGGGTACGGCTCGTTGCGCTCGACCCAATCCATGAAATCGGCGCGAGCGCCAGGGAAACCAATCTGGGTCCAGCCGACCATCCCTTTGTTACCGCCATGAATGGGGTCGCAGAAGAATCCTTCACGGGTGTTCTGCACCATCAGGCTGAAGAATGCTTTCACCGGAAAATCATCGAAAACCACCTCTCCGGACTCCATTTTGTGGAGAATACTGTCTCGGGTAGCGCTGTCTTGCGCAGCAAAAACTTTGCCGTAAGTGCTTTTGCACCACGCGTCCGTTGCCGCGATGCCCAGGCGGTAGAGTTGCTGCGGCGCCAATTGCAGTTGGTAACCCAGTTCAGGGGGAGCATCAGTCACAAATGGGCCCTGCATGTACCAGAGCGCACCTGTTGCGTAGGGCGTGTTCATCTGCCGATCGATAAATTCGGCTGCTCCCGCTTCAAGTGCACCGGGGCCAAGGTCGTCGGCAGGAATAAGGCGCGATACCACCGCTTGGACGAAAGCCCACTCTTCCTTGGTGAAAAAGCTGGGCTGGTAATCGCTCGCGGGGGGTGCGATCGGCGCTTTGGCGGTCGGGGCGCTATCGGTTGCCGCCAGTGCGTTCATGCCGAAACCGGTACTGGCCACCGTCACTACGGGAATCAGGGTCAGCGTCTTGCGCAGAAAGTCCCGGCGCGGGTTGTCTTGATCTTGCTCAGACATCACAAATCCTCATCAGCAATTCGGGTAGGCGGCGCATCAATCTTGTTGGTTTTTGGACGCACTGGCTGGGAAAAAGCGGGGAATATATCGACGACCGAGACAAAATGAAACCGGTTTCAGAGCGATGTGACAGCCGGGCAGCTGCGGCCGGCATTTATCGAGGCGGCGTTGACCCAAGAAAATTCTGCAGGGGTCGTGGGTGTCCTGCGTACAATGCGCGCCCCTTCATAAGCTAATGTTTTCCAATGAAAAAACTGCTGTCTGTAGTAGCGCTGACCCTGTCGGTAATCACCTGCGCCTTCGCAAACCCTCCCTCGACCTTTTCCGAAGCCAAGGTCATCGCCAAGCAGAAAATCTATCTGGACCAGGCGAACAGCTCCATGGGCGAGTTGTATTGCGGCTGCAAATGGACGTGGGTGGGGAAATCAGGCGGACGTATCGATGCCGAGTCCTGTGGCCTCAAGGCCAGGAAGCAAGAGAATCGGGCAGAGCGCACTGAGTGGGAACATATCGTGCCCGCCTGGACATTCGGCAACCAACGCCAATGCTGGAAGAACGGTGGTCGAGAACACTGCGTGGACGATGATCCTGTGTTTCGCGCCATGGAAGCGGACCTGTTCAACCTCTACCCGTCCGTTGGCGAGGTGAACGGCGACCGAAGCAATTTCAACTACGGCATGGCTACCGGCGTAGCGCCGCAGTATGGGCAGTGCAAGACGCGGGTTGATTTCGATCAACGTGCTGCGGAACCCCGTGACGAGGTCAAGGGGCTGGTCGCAAGAACAACCTTCTACATGTTCGACAGGTACAAGCTGAGCATGTCCCGTCAGCAGCAACAGCTACTGATGGCCTGGGACAAGCAGTACCCGGTTTCGTCCTGGGAAAAAGAGCGGGATCGACGTATTGCAGCCATCATGGGGCACTCCAATCCATTCGTGACGGGCGAGCGTCGATGGTCGCAAGGGTATAAGGCAGTCGGTGAGGGCGTCGTCAGCGCGATGCCTGTTAACCCGCCGCGGGCAGCAGCCCAGCCGACCCTGGCGAGTACGAGCGCAGCAGGTTCGATCATTGGCAACCGCAATAGCCACATCTATCACCTCTCAATGGGGTGTCCTGGGTATGCTCAGGTGTCGACGAAAAACCAGATAACTTTTGACTCTGAATCTGCAGCCCAATCCGCGGGATATCGCAAGGCAGGAAACTGCAAGTAGCTGCGGTGACGCAAATGGCCGGTTCGGTGCGCAACACCGAGCCGGCCATTTGATACTCGATAGCGTGACTAGCGTTTGCCGCCGAATCGAGGAATCTCCAGACCCAGGCTTTCACGCAAGGTCGTACCTTCATACGCCCTGCGGTAGACGCCACGCTCTTGCAACAGCGGAATCACCTCGTTGGTAAAGCGCTTGAACTGCTCAGGGTGGCCAATGTAGATGTTGAAACCATCCACCGCCCGGGCTTCGAACCAGTCAGCCATCTTCTGCGCAACCGTGTCCGCCGAGCCGACGAAGGCACCCGGGCGCAGCTGTCGACCGAACTCTACGGCCTGGCGCAGCGTGAAACCTTTCTCCCGTGCCTGATCGGCAATACGTTTGGCCGCGGTGAAAAAACTGCTGCGCGCAGACTCCAGACTCTCCTGAGGGAACGGAGCATCGAGGTCGTATTGGCTGAAGTCATGCCAACCGAAGTTGCGGCCAAATTCCTTCAGCGCGAGCTCGAAGCTATGGTCGGCCTGATGGTAGTACTGCTCGATTTCACGCGCATGTCTGTCGTTGTCACCTACATGGATTTCGGCACCGGGCATGACCAGCAGTTGCTCGGGATCGCGGCCAAGTCGCTGCGCCCTGCCCTTGATATCCTGGTAGAAAGCCTGGCCCTGCTCGATGCTGGCGGCATGGGTGAAGACCACATCCGCAGTGGCGGCGCCCAGATCGCGGCCCTGCTGCGAATCGCCGGCCTGGAAGATCACCGGCTGGCCTTGCTGTGAGCGTTGAATGTTCAGCGGGCCGACCACAGAGAAGTGTTCGCCCTGGTGATTCAGACGGTGCAGTTTGCCTGGGTCGAGAAACTGGCCCGTCGCCCTGTCGCGCACGAACGCATCCTCCTCATAAGAGTGCCACAGGCCCTGGACCACCTGGACGTGTTCGGCCGCCCGACTGTAGCGGGTGTCGTAATCGTAATGTTCGTCGCGACTGTAGTTGCCAGCGGTGCCGGCATCGCCGCTGGTGACGACGTTCCAGCCCGCACGGCCTTTGCTGATCAGGTCCAGTGATGCCAGGCGCCGCGCGACGTTATAGGGCGAGTTGTAGGAAGTCGTCAGCGTACCGACCAGACCGATATGTCGAGTGCTCACGGCAATCGCTGACAGCAGTGTCAGCGGCTCCAGCCGATTCAGGTAGTGGGATGGCGAGCCCGGTGTGATGAACTGGCTGTCGACGATGAACATCAAGTCGAACAGCGCCGCCTCGGCCTGGCGCGCAATGTCGATGTACCAGTCGACATTGACGCTGGCATCGGCGGGCAATTGAGGGTCCAGCCACAGGTTGTGGCGGCCTGGCCCACCACACCCCATCGTCAGCGCGCCCAGTTTGAGCTGTCTTTTAGGCATGTCAAAAATATCCTTATTTGGCCAAGGCTGGCTGCAAGGAGGCAGCGAATGAATTGTCGAACAGGTTGGCTGCCGGGTAGGACTTGACCAGACCCAGGCTTGCGAAAAAGTCCACGGTCTTCTGCGCCTCCATAGATGCCTGAGGGTTCAGTGGCTCGACGGTGGTTCGCGCTCGGGCAAACCAGGCACGCGCGATTTCAGCGTCAGCCCGGGTGCGTTTGGCCCAGGCATCGGCATAAGCGTTGGTATTGGCTGGATTTTGCAGCGTCCAATCACGCGCTTTCCTCAGGCGCTGGAGGAAATCACTGATTTGTGCGCGCTTTGCCTCGACTGACTTGGCGTTGGCGGCGATGAAGCTCTGGGCCGGGATCAATCCATCAGCCGTGGCCAGAATCCGCGCACCTTGGCGTTCCTGTTGCGTGACGTAGGGCTCCCAGGTAGCGATGACGTCAACCGATCCCCCGTCCAGCGCATGGGAGGCATCCAGCGCACTGAGATATCGCAAATCCAGCGAGTCGCGTGGCACACCGGCTTTATCCAGCGCGGTCAGCAGCAGCTGCTGGCTCCAGGAGCCTTTCCAAATGGCCGCGCGCTTGCCCTTCAGATCCTCAAGGCTGTGGATCGACGAATCCTTGCTCACAAGAATGGCCACACCCTCAAGACTTTGCCGGCTAACCGCAATGACCTTGATGGGTGCGCCCAGTGCGCCCAGGAACAGCGCAGGCGCATCACCGAGCAATCCGATATCAAGACTGCCGACGTTGAGCGCCTCGGCGACAGGTGACCCGGCAGTGAACTGCTTCCACTCAAGGGTATAAGGCAAACCCTCAAGTACCCCCGCCGCCTCCATCACGGCCTGGGCGTTGTAACTTTGGTCACCCACCACCAGCGATTGCGCGTTCGCAGCAAGACACAGCCATGCAGCGGCCATCCCGGCCGCCAGTTTCGTCAGGTAACGCACGTTCGTCTCCAGATGCCTTCTCAGGCAATTCAGGTCGATCCGCGCGCGCGGTCTCGGTACTATTTGTAGGATGGGACGAGCCGATAAGGGCTCGATAGGCATGCCGAAGCTTTTTCGCGATCACATCTGAATGCGGCCTGCTTTATACGATGAGGCCCTGACTACCCTTCGTAAAATACTCATTACGCATAACGTAATTCCATAAAAATGCAGTTTTTGCATGAATTACGACATCGAGGGTGCCGCAACTTCCGTCAATCGACTTCATCGACGACCCTGATCTGTGTCAGCCCCACCAGTTCAGCCTGCCATAGCACCTCCTCTGGCGTCGCATCCGCATTGGGCATGATCAGGCTGCTGTTCTCGCCATCGCCAAAATGCAGTTGCAGCAGGTGCATCGCCGCCTCATGGATGGGCAACCGAGGTGGCTCGAGCTCGAACAGGTGGCTGCGGGGCTTGCCGTTGAACAGGTATTGCACGGTGTAGTGGTGCATGGGGGTTCCTCGTTTGTGCCCTGCCTTTGATGCCAGGCCTGTCTTATTGGCCAATGATCAGGAGCAAAGGTTCGATTCTTTACTTGCGCAGAACATATGGATATTCGTATATTTGATTATCCATATGTTTTAGGCCGACCCCAATGCTCACCCCTCCCGAAGTATTCAAAAGCCTGGCCGACGAGACCCGCGCCCGCGCCACCTTGCTGATCGCCCACCAGGGCGAGCTGTGTGTCTGCGAGCTGATGTGCGCGCTGGACGACAGCCAGCCGAAGATCAGCCGCCATCTGGCGCAACTGCGCAGCAGCGGTTTGCTGCTGGATCGCCGCCAGGGGCAATGGGTGTATTACCGGCTCAATCCGGACCTGCCGGCGTGGGTCCACAAGATCCTGCAGGTGACGTTGCAGGGCAACGCCGATTGGCTGCAAAACAACGCGTCCCGCCTGCAGAACATGGACGGGCGCCCTGTGCGCGATGCTGCCTGCTGCTGAATCCCTGATCGAGTGAGTTTTCGATGCTGATTGCCTTTGCTGTTTTTGTCTTCACCCTGGTTCTGGTCATCTGGCAACCCAAGGGGCTTGGTGTGGGCTGGAGCGCCGCGGCCGGTGCGATCATCGCGTTGGCGGTGGGTGCGGTGTCGCTGCAGGATATTCCCACGGTGTGGGCCATCGTCTGGAACGCGACCGCGACCTTTATCGCCATCATCATTATCAGCCTGTTGCTGGATGAAGCCGGCTTCTTCAAATGGGCCGCGCTGCATGTGGCGCGCTGGGCGCAGGGCAGTGGCTATCGCTTGTTCGCGTTTTGCGTGCTGCTGGGCGCGGCGGTGTCTGCGCTGTTCGCCAATGACGGCGCGGCGCTGATCCTGACGCCCATCGTCATGTCCATGCTGCTGGCGCTGCGTTTCTCGCCCGCCGCGACCCTGGCGTTCGTCATGGCTGCCGGGTTCATCGCCGACACCGCCAGCCTGCCGCTGGTGGTGTCCAACCTGGTGAACATCGTGTCCGCCGACTACTTCGGGCTGGGTTTTGCCGAGTATGCGTCGGTGATGGTGCCGGTGAACCTGGTCAGCGTCGCCGCCACCCTGCTGGTGCTGTTCCTGTACTTCCGTCGGGACTTGCCACCGCGCTATGACGTGGATGCGCTGCCGGCGCCGGAAACGGCGATTCACGACCGCGCCACCTTTGTCGTCGGCTGGTGGACGTTGCTGGGCTTGCTGGTCGGCCTGTTTGTCCTGGAGCCGCTGGGCGTTCCCATCAGCGCGGTCGCGGCGGCCTGTGCGGCGATTCTGTTCGCGGTGGCGGCCAAGGGTCACCGGATCTCCACCCGGCGCGTGTTGCGCGAGGCACCCTGGCAGGTGGTGGTGTTCTCGCTGGGCATGTACCTGGTGGTGTATGGCCTGAAGAACGCAGGGCTGACGGATTCGCTCACCCATGTACTAGACCGCCTGGCCGACTACGGCCTGTGGGGCGCCGCCATCGGCACCGGCCTGCTGTCCGCGCTGCTGTCGTCGGTGATGAACAACATGCCCAGCGTTTTGATCGGCGCGTTGTCGATCCAGGGCAGCGGCGCGGACGGCGTGGTGCGCGAGGCGATGATCTACGCCAACATCATCGGCTGCGACCTCGGCCCGAAGATCACCCCCATCGGCAGTCTCGCCACCCTCCTCTGGCTGCATGTGCTCGAGCGCAAGGGCGTGCGCATCACCTGGGGCTACTACTTCAAGATCGGCATCGTGCTGACCCTTCCGGTTCTGTTGATCACCCTTTCGGCCCTGGCGCTGCGCCTGAGCCTGAGTCTTTGACGCCGCCGTGAGCGGCAGGAGCAAATCCATGCGAGTCCTGTTCATGTGCACGGCCAACAGCTGCCGCAGCATCCTTTCCGAGGCCATGTTCAATCACCTGGCGCCGCACGGTTTCGAAGCGGTGAGTTCGGGGAGTTTTCCCAAGGGCCAGGTACTGCCGCGCAGTCTTGTCACCCTGCAACAGGCCGGCATTGCCATCGACGGCTTGAGCAGCAAGGGCAATGACGCCTTCGAGGGCAACCCGCCAGACATCGTCATCACCGTGTGCGACAAGGCGGCGGGTGAATCCTGCCCGGTGTACTTCGGCCAGGCTGTGAAAGCCCATTGGGGCCTGGAAGATCCATCCGATGTGGTGGGTGATGAAGCGCTGGTCGACGCCGCCTTCCGCGCCACCCTGGCGCGCATCGAACAACGCTGCAAGGCCTTCCTCGCCCTGCCCTTCAACACTATCAGCCGCGATGAACTGAAACGCGAGCTGGATCGAATCGGCTCGCTCTGAGCAGGAGGAAAAATGTCAGACCACCTTCCCAACCTCGATCTCACGCTGTTCGACGGCCCGCAGATGCCGAACCAGCCCAGTGCGCACAAGCCACGCATCCTGCTGCTGTACGGCTCGACCCGGGAGCGCTCGTTCAGCCGCCTGCTGGTCGAAGAAGCCGCGCGCCTGCTGGAGCACTTCGGCGCCGAGACGCGCATCTTCAATCCGTCCGGTTTGCCGCTGCCCGACGATGCGCCCGTCGCCCACCCCAAGGTCCAGGAACTGCGTGAGCTGATGCAGTGGTCGGAAGGCCAGGTCTGGTGTTCGCCGGAACGGCATGGCGCGATGTCGGCCGTGTTCAAGGCGCAGATCGACTGGGTGCCCCTGGAGCTCGGCGCCGTGCGCCCCACCCAGGGCAAGACGCTGGCGGTGATGCAGGTGTGTGGCGGCTCGCAGTCGTTCAACGTGGTCAATCAGCTGCGTGTGCTGGGGCGCTGGATGCGCATGTTCACCATCCCCAACCAGTCCTCGGTGCCCAAGGCCTACATGGAGTTCGATGAGGCGGGCCGGATGAAGCCATCCCCGTACTACGACCGGGTCGTCGACGTGATGGAAGAACTGGTGAAATTCACCCTGCTGCTGCGTGATCGCCAGGCGTTCCTGGTGGATCGTTACTCTGAACGCAAGGAGAGCGCCGAGCAGCTCATGGCCCGGGTCAACCAGCGTTCCCTCTGAAGGCAATGCCAGGTTTATGCGCGGCCAATTTCCAGCGTGGCGCGCAAGCCTGTGGGGCTGCGATTCTCCAGTTTGATTTGCCCACCCAGGCGATCGGCAATGGCCTGGACGATGGTCAGCCCCAGCCCTGCTCCCTGGCGCTCGCCAGGCGCACACCCACTACTGCACAGAGCGCATCGTTGGCATCAAGCATGCCGAACAGCTGCGGCATGAAATGGCGAATGTCGGCGCCGTGGGCCTTGCGAAAACGTTGCTGGATAAAGGTTTCGAAGGCGCACCGTTGCGGGTCGTCGGGCAAGGCCCTGGCGAGGTGCAACCGCGGCGTTTCGGCCTGGCCAAACTGCAGCGGCAACTGAACATTCCAGTTGAAATCGGACATTGGAAAATACCTCCCCCGGATCTATTGGGGAGGAGTATCCAAAGCATTTCTTAACGAAGTCTGAAGGTGATCGAAAGAAGCTGGATGGTGTGGGCCATAATGACGCGTATTGCACAGCAATCGGCGGGAACCTTCCAGATGATCTCAATTGAACTGCACCCGGCCCGGCGGGACGAACTGCAGACCATTGAAAACCTGATGCAGTTCTACACCTACGACTTCAGCGAGTGGTTGCCGCTGCCCTTGGGTGAGCTTGGTTTTTTCAGTCTACAGCCCCTCACGGACTACTGGCGAAAACCCGCGACCCAGCCTTTTCTGATCAAGGTCGACGGAGAGTTGGCCGGATTCGTGACCGTGGATGATGAAGTCCATGTACCCGACGCCCGCCACAACATTGGTTACCTGTTCGTCAGTCGGCGCTTTCGTGGCCAGGGTGTCGCCAGATTTGTCGTGTCCACCCTGTTGAACCTGCTCCCTGGTCGATGGCAAATTTTCCATGTCGAGGCGAACCGGCCGGCGCGGCTGTTCTGGGCTGCCGTGATGCCCGAGCTCACGCAAAACCGGTTCAGCCTGCATCAGCTGTCGATCCAGGGGTTGCCGTGCAGCGTTTATTGTTTCGAAACGCCGTAAACCCTGTAGGAGCCGGCTTGCCGGCGAAGGCGTTTGAAAGTCCAACACAAGGCTCAAGGACGCCATCGCCGGCAGGCCAGCTCCCACAATAGATCGGGTAAAGCCGCGAGCTTCGCCGGCAAGCCCCCCTCCCTTTCTAATTCCAAATCAGCTTTGTCGGACAATATGTAGTGAACAAAAATATTCACTACAAAACCGTTGACGCCTTCGATTTGCCCTTGCATGATGCAGACGTCTCCCCGATCGGGAGTACTGGCAACACGCTTGAGCAAGCTCGTCTGACCGCCGAGCTGTTTTTTCCGGATACACGCTGCCCACAAGGCAGATTGAAGAAGCTGACCTGGCCTGAACGTCCAGTACAAGGGCGAGAAGCGCTGGCGATCCATCCTCATGATGCTTGTGGCCGACCCTGAAAAGGTCGGCAGGGGCCAAAGGTTATCGCCGCTTCTCTTCGTTGTGACGCTATTGCGTAGCAGTTATTCAACACGACTACATGCAACAGACGCGGGACCCCGTCGATTTCGACGGACGACTGCTGACGTCCTGGTTTCGGTGCCAGGGATCAACTAACCGATGGGCTACCTGTATTAGCGAATCAACTTTGAAAGATCACCAAATGGTCAAGGGGTTTTTATGATGAATCTGAACAATCAACCAACTATCGAAGAACTGGCTCGTATGTTCGCTGCGCAAAAAGACAGCCATGACAGCCATATCCTGTGGATCAGCAAGTCGGGCGAAGTTCAAATCGACTGCCTGTCTCCACATGCCCATGAAGCGGAGTTCGACCAGAACAACGAGAACCTGCTCGCCCGACTGAAGATGTACCGTCGCGGCCAGGGCTATGTCGGCAAGAAAGCCGCAGCCGACAAGGACTTCATCGGTAATGTTCTGCAAACGCTGAAACAGGCCTGGGACTCGCTGCAGAACCAGAACGAAGTTCGGGTGATTGATCGGTTCTACTGATTAGAATTTAACTTATTAAAAAAAGGGCCTGCTCCCAATAAGAGCAGGCCCTTTTTAATGCCTGATATTCCTAACCACCACAGATCCAGTGTGGGAGCGGGCTTGCTCGCGAATGCGTCGGTTCAGCCAACGTCAATGTCAGCTGATAGACCGCATTCGCGAGCAAGCCCGCTCCCACAAGGAGATTTGTGGTGATCAAGAAAATTCAGTGCCCATCTGGTGTAAAGCCGTCGAAGCCGCCTGAGCTTGACCGCAGCGACCGCCCAGGCAGCCGCTGCGGCAATCTTTTTAGCGTTTGACCGACAGATCGACCTGGGTCATGCGACTGCGAATGGTGAACACACCATCGCCCGAGAGAATCGCGCTGCGCGCAAACAGGCGGCCGCTCTCCCAGTTCGACAGGCCCAGTTCCGGCTTGTTGAGTGCGTACTGACCATCGACCCAACGGGTGATCCCGTTGCCGACAAAGGGCGCGTTGACCGCGTTGTAGAAGCGCTCCTGGGTCGCGGCATCTTCACTGAGCAGCGACACGGTGAATTGCGGGCTGTAGCGGTTGAACAAGGCGATGGCGCTGTCCAGGTCGTCGACGATCTTCAGGCTGACTTCCGGCGTCTCTTCCCATTCCCACTCGCGACCCAGTTGATCTTCCGGCAAGGATTCGGCCTGAGCTTCCGTGCGATAGCCTTCGGCGCGGTAGACCTCGACGCTCGCGGTCTGCCAATCCGCCGGCAGGAACGCTTCGCTACCTTCGACGATGTGCAACTTGCAGCCCTGGCTGCGTGCCTTGCCGGCCTGTTGCAGCGCGTCGAGAAACAGCGGTACCAGTTCCGCGGCGCGATCGCGCTGGATCAGGCATACGTTCAAGGTATTGCAGACCTTGCGGTCGAGGGAGTTGCGCACCACGGAGGCGAAGCGCTTGGCATCGGCGTCGGTGTCGGCGATCAACCAGGCGCCGCCAGTTCCGTGAAGGCTGACGGCAGTGCCGGCCTGTTGCGCGATGCTGCCCAGTTGACTGACGGCACGTCCCGAACCACGGGCCACGGCCAGTGACAGGCGGCGGTCGGCAAACATCGCCCAACCGGCGGCGTGATTGACGCTTTCCACCAGTGAAACCGCACCGGTCGGCAGCCCGGCGTCGTTCAGCGCCGGGTTCAGTGCGTGGGTGACGATGGCCTGGGCCGTGCCCAACGCATCGCTGCCAATGCGCAGCACCGCGGTGTTCCCCGTGCGCAACACCCCGGCAGCATCGGCGAAAACGTTCGGCCGACCTTCGAAGACGAACGCGACGATGCCCAACGGCGAGACCACTTGTTCGACTTTCCAGCCGCCGTGCTCGACGCAACTGATCACTTTGCCGCGGGTGGCCGGCGCATCGCGCCAGGCGCGCAGGCCTGCGATCATGTCGCGGCGCATGCGCTCATCGGCCAACAGGCGCGTGGTCGAGCGGCCACGGGCCTTGGCCCGTTCGATGTCGGCCAGGTTCGCGGCCTCGATCAGGGCCCAGCACTCGGGCGTCTCCAGACGTAGGGCGAACAGATCGAAGAAGGCGCTGATGGCCTGGTCCGACACCGTCGACATCACCTTGAACGCCGCTTGTGCACGCTCGATCGCCACCGCTGCGGCTTGCTGGTCCGCCACCGGGATCAACAACAGCTCGCCGCTGACCTGCTCCACCAACAGGTGGTCACCGGGCTGGAAGCGTGCCGCCAGTTCGGGGCTGACCACAGTGACACGGTTACCGGCGAAAGGGATTGGCGTGCCAGCGACTAGACGTTCGAGCGCAAGAGACATGAAGCGGTATCACCATGCAAAGGGCGGGCGGAAAATGTATAGCAAAAGTCCCCGAGCGTCATCCGCCGCCCCCATCGCCCAAGACAGCTGCCCAGTGTTGTACCTGGTTACGTATCAAAGTGTGTACAGCCCCACCCCAGACACACCACGCCTTCATTTCCCCGCACAAACGACACACCGCAGATACACCCGGTTGATGAAATACATCTCAACGGGCACCCCACCGCCCGACTTCCCTGCCTCGAAGGAAATCAACCATGAGCGCCACTATTTCATCGGCCGTCAAAGGCCTGCACCTGAACCTTGACCGTGCCGGCAGCTGGATAGCGCCACTGACCCTGCGGGTGTTCCTCGCCTGGGAATTCTTCGAATCAGGCCTGGAGAAATTCAATGGCGAGAACTGGTTCGCCGACATCCAGGACCGCTTCCTGTTTCCGTTCAACCACCTGCCGGCCACGTTGAACTGGGAATTGTCGATGTGGGTGGAGCTGATCTGCGCCCTCGCCCTGCTGGTGGGCCTGGCCACACGGTTCTCGGCGATCAGCCTGATCGTGGTGACCATCGTCGCGACCGCCGCGGTGCACTGGCCGGCCGACTGGTCGACCTTGAGCGAACTGGCCCAGGGTTACTCCATCAGCAACAAGGGTTTCGGCAATTTCAAACTGCCGCTGATCTACCTCGCCGCCCTTGTGCCGCTGCTGCTGTCCGGCCCTGGAAAGTTAAGCCTCGATGCCTTGCTGGCCCGATGCTTCTGGCGCCGCGCTCATCTGTAAAACGCTGCCGGATCAGAGCTGGTTGGTCATCGCCATGTTCACGAACCGGGTATCGAAGCGCAGCTTGATGTTGTTTTTGTCGCCCAGGGTCGAGCCATCGGCGAACTGCATGCCCACCGCGTCAGCACTGGTGGCCGCTTGACCCAGCAAGCCCTTGGCGAAGGAAAAGGTGCGGACCTTGTCCATCGTGTGGCGGATAGCCTCGGAGCTGGCGAATTCGTAGGCCGTGGTTGGCGTGTAGAACAGCATGGTCTGGGTAACGGTAGAACACGCACGAGAATACCTTCATGGGAACCTCACGGGTTATGAATGAGTTGGAGCAATGAATTCAAACGAGCGGCTGGGTATAGCGGCTCAATGTCGGGGATTCGCGCTCATGCCACTGCGCGGCGCTGCGGGTGAATCCGGTGGATTGCGCGTAGCCGACGTGCGGTTCCACCGTGTCGATGATGAACAGGCGTTCGCAGGCCAGCCCATCAACCAGCAATCGCTGGATGACGTGAACGCCGTCAGCCTGCAGTTCGAAGCCGTCCAGTGGGATCAGGGTCTGCCCCACGCGCGCGGCACAGGTCGAGAGCGTTACGTTGTAGCCCTCGTCGAGCGAGCCTTGGGCCACCGATGTTTCGAAGTTGAACGCACGGCGCAGCCATTGCGGGTCATCCGCGTATTGAGCGACCAACTCACGCAGGGGCACACCTCCCTCGAGCGGATGTGAACGCCCCAGCACCAGCGCCGCATATTCACCACAAACGATCAATCCCCCGCCTCGATGACGCACGATGCCACTCTCCAGCTCCTTTTCCTCCAGCAGACGCAAGCCGATCAATGCGCCGGGCGCCGACAATTGCAGACGCCAGTCTTCGACATAGGCCCCGCTGGGCGCGAACTCGATCATGCAGTTGCCGATACGTTTGAGCAGCCCTGGCTCGGGCCAGCGATTGTGTAACTGCAAGGACGTGTCGGTGTGCCAACTGAGAATCTCGCCTTCCCATGAACACAAGGCTTCCCAACCTTCGTAGTTGGCCAGTCGCTGCAATTCTTCCGCGCTGTACGCCAGCAACGGTTTGGCTTGCACCTGGTGTTCTTCCAGCGGCAAGCGCAAATCAATGGTGAAGTTACGGCTCTGGAACCAGCACACGTGGGTCTGGGTATCGGTCAGGCCATCGGCAAAGCTGATTGCCCGGCGTTTGTAGAAACCCAGCATCCAGTCCGGAACGCCTTGGGTCGGTTGCTGCGGGTAGCGAGCGACAAGTTCATTGAGGTGCATATCAAACCTCCACGGCGTGGGCGGTACGGCCGAATGAGGACAAGCCCTTTGCCCCGTCCGGCAAGCTCAGTTCACCGCGAGCCAGGCGCTGCTTGAGGTAGCGAAAGGTCTGCAGGGTTTGCGCGTACAAGTGCTCACCACACACAACCGGACCGTAGCGGCTCGGCGTTGCCGGATCGAGCAGTTGCGCGACGGGCTCGATGACCGTGTCGTAATCACAGGCGCAAAACATCGGGAACGAGTAACGCTCCTGGGCGACTTTGCGTACCCGATGCGCGGTGGCGACGTAGGAGCCGTTGCTCAGCACTTCCATCATGTCGCCAATGTTGATGACAAACGCGCCGTCCACCAAGGGCACATCGATCCACTGCCCTGCACCGTTCAACACTTCGAGTCCCGGCGCGGTCGGGAGCAAAATGGTGAAGCACTCATAGTCGGTGTGCGCACCTATACCGGGACGATCCACCTGCGCATCCGGCGCGAACGGATAGTGGATCAACCGCAATTGGCTGGGCGGGTTGTTGACCCGTTGCGTGAAGGCATTTTCCGCAAGCCCCAGTGCCAGTGCGAAACCTCGAAAAAGCGTGAGGTTGAGGCTGAACACGGCGTCGTAATAGGCCTTTACGTCCTGTTTGAATCCCGGCGACGCCGGCCAGCGATTGGCACCCAGCATCGGTCGCGTCCCGTGCGGCAGCCGGTAATCGAAACCGACATCGAAGGCCTCCTTGTGATCGATGCTGCCCTCGACGAATTGCTCTTCGCCCTCCGGTACATATCCGCTGTGGTTGCTCGACAGGCCGATGTAATCGTTCATCTTCTGTTCAAGCGGCTGGGCGAAATATTCCACCGTCCGTTGTTTGAGGCGGTTGATGATCTGCGGATCGATACCGTGCCCCGTCACGTACAGAAAGCCTGCCTGCGAGGCTGCTCGCCCCAGGGCAGCGGCGGTTTCGATACGAGCGGCTGCACAGTCGGAAAACAGTCCCTGAATGTCGATCAGTGGCAGGGACTGAAACGCTGAGTGAGGGGTAATACGAGGCGTGGGCGCCATAAGTAACCTCCTGATGATTAGTCAAAATGTCACCTGGTCGTCCAGATATCGCAGAGCCGCGAGGCCTCCGGGTCGTCCCGGATCAGTCGCACCAGAAAAGGTGCTCGAGGGGTTGAGCAATGTCCGTGCCACGTTCGAGTGTGCGCATAAGCACAGCTGTATCTAATAGATTTAGAACGGCCGATGCCAATGGAGACCGACCAGGCGTCTCTATCCTCAAGCCAGTAAAGGCACCAGCATGGAGCGAATGCTCTTTAGCGTGGCTCAAGGTCGCGGCCTGATCGCCTGGGTGAATTTGCGCCTACTTCGCATCCCCGGCCTTGGGTTTGTAAAATCTGAACAAGCCGATGTTGGCCGTATTGTTGTACTCCCTGGCCCAATCCGGTTTCACCGTGCGATCATGGAAATACAGCGCGCCCTTGGTGCGATCCGGCAATTGCTTGTTCAGTGCCTTGCGCGCGATTTCCTTGGCCATCGCATAAGGCACCTCTTCCTGCACCGAGTCGGCACGGCCGTCGCACCACCAGGAGAACTGGCAGCTTTTGCTCTGCGAGCCCTGCTTGACCACGCCGCACACGGTATCGGGAAAACCGTCGTGGCCGAGGCGGTTCATCACCACATTGGCCACCGCTTCCATGTCCGCCGCGTTCTTGCCCTTGGCTTCCCAGTAGATCGATCGGGCGAGACAGGTGATGGCGTCATCCAGCGGCGCTTTGCCCGCCGGGTCCACGGCCTGGACCTCGGGCTGGGTAATGGCTTGAGACTTGGACGCCGACGCAGGGCTGCTGTTTTCGGCGGCCTTGTGCTCAAGCACCTCGGCCTTGTCTTCGGCGACTTTCTGTTTTTGCTGCTGGTCGGTGGCGAATACCGGAACAGCGATCAGGGTGAGGGCGAGGCAGGCGGCTATCCAGTCGTGGCGCATGGTCGGGCACTACTCTGTGGGCAGTTTCGCCTCAGTGTAGTAGTGAAATGATGGCGCAAAGGAGGCGACATCGCGAAAAAGACATTGCGTTCAAGGGGGGCACTTCGCGCATCATGGGCGCAGTCAGCTCAAGGAGGATTTCCATGCATTTCCTGTCATCCACTCTGCGCCTTGCCGGGTTTTCACTAGGGCTTGTGTTTGCCGCCACCGCGCTGGCGAGCGAAGAGTCGCAACTGATCGAATCGATCAACCTCTACCGCGGCCAGCTGCAGCGTTGCGCCGGCCAGGTGTCCTCGGAACTGCCGCCGCTGTCGGCCGACCCACGGCTGGTGCTGTCCGCCGCCAGCGTCGGCAACCTGCAGCAGGCCATGGCCAGCGCCGGTTATCCGATGAAGAACGTGCAGGCGATCAGCCTGAACGGGCCGCGAGATGCGCCCTCGGCCATGAAAGCGATCCAGGAAAGTTTTTGCCAGATCGTGCTCGACCCGCAGTTCGTCGACGTTGGCGTCAGCCGCCAGGACCGCGAGTGGCGCATCGTCCTGGCCCACCCATTGTTGAGCGCACGCCTGGGCGATTGGCAGGCCGAAGGGCAAAAAATGCTGGCCGAACTCAACGTCGCACGCAGCCAGCCCCGCCAGTGCGGCGCGCAATCCTTCAACGCCACCACGCCGCTGACCTGGAACGCCACCCTGGCGACCGCCGCCGAAACCCAGTCGCGCAGCATGGCCAACAACAACTACTTCGATCACAAGGACCGCGACGGCCGCACCCCGGGCGACCGCGCGGAACTGGCGGGCTACGACTTCCAGCAGATTGGCGAAAACATCGCCGCCGGCCAGGACAGCGTGCGCAAGGTGGTCGACGGCTGGCTGACCAGCCCCGGTCATTGTGCCAACCTGATGAACCCGCAGTTCCGCGACCTGGGCGCGGCGTATGCGGTTGATCCGAAGAGCGATGCGGGGATTTACTGGACGGTGATGTTTGGGGCGCAATGAATCGCCCCATCACCCACGGCCGTACCCGATCTACTGTGTGCGAGCCTGCTCGCGATGGAGGTCAACGATGACGCGGGGAGCTGTCACCCCGCGGTGCCCTGAGCTTTTTCGCGAGCAAGCTCGCTCCTACAGGCCCGCTCAACACCAGCCACCCAATGCGCTTGTACCACCGAGTAGATGCCGCTTGATGTTTATCAATGGTAGCCATCGCCAATCCTGACGGCGGCACGATGTTCGGCCAGAGACTGAAGGCCAGGCCGAGGTAGCCGAGGAACATGATCGGAATGACCCGCAGGCCCATACTCGTGATGGGGCTTGGGCCCCTTGGCCACCCGAGAAATAGATCAAGTGCAAGCCGCGCCCTACCCGGTTCCAGCCAAACAGCATGACCCCGAGGAAGCCCGCTTCGAGGAAGAACGCGGTGAGCACTTCATAGGTCAGCAACGGCCCGGTGATGCTGCCGGCGAAGTCGGAGAAGCGGCTCCAGTTGGTGCCGAACTCGTAGGCCATGACCAGCCCCGAGACCACGCCCATGCCGAAGTTGACGGCGAAGATCTTCGACCAGAAATGGTAGAGATCGCGGTAGGTGTCGTTGTGGGTTTTCAGCCAAAGGCCTTCGAGCACCGCCAGGAAACTGTAGGAGCTGGCTTGCCAGCGAAGGCGTCCTTCAACAATGCATCGTTCTTTCGGGCGCCTCCGCCGGCAAGCCGGCTCCTACAGGTTTATGCGGCGGAAGTGGAAATGAGGCTGCTCGCTTTTGCCTGCTCCAACCGGATGGCGACGAACTTGGAGGTCGGGGTGAACGTGCGGTCACCGTAGCTTTCCAGTGGCACCAACGGGTTGGTCTCCGGGTAATACGCGGCCGCCTGGCCGGCCGGAATGTCGTAGGCGATCAGGGTGAAACCGCTGACCCGACGTTCACGGTCGTCGTCCCACAGCGCCACCAGGTCGACTTTCTGCCCCGGCTCGAAACCCAGCCGGAGGATGTCCTGCTCGTTGGCGAACACCACATCGCGCATGCCGTAGACCCCGCGATAACGATCGTCCAGACCGTACAACGTGGTGTTGTACTGATCGTGGGAGCGCATGGTCTGCAGGATCAAATGAGGCTTCACCGCCAGGTTGCGCACGCCTTCGCTGATCAGGTGTTCGGGCAACACGCTGGGGGTGAATTGCGCCTTGCCGCTCGCGGTTTTCCAGATGCGCTGCGCGGCGTTGTTCGGCATGTGGAAGCCGCCCGGATGAAGCAAGCGCCGATTGAAATCCTCGAAGCCCGGGATGGTGTCGGCAATCATGTTGCGGATGCGGCCGTAGTCGCCGACGGCCCAGTTCCAGTCGATCGGCTGCTTGCCCAGGGTCGCGGCGGCGATCCCGGCAATGATCGCCGGCTCCGACAGCAGGTGTCTGGACTTGGGTTTCAGCTGGCCATGGGAGATGTGGATCATGCTGAAGGTGTCTTCCACGGTGACGCCTTGCGGCCCTTCGGCCTGCATGTCGATGTCGGTGCGGCCCAGGCACGGCAGGATCAGCGCTTCACGGCCGGTGACCAGGTGGCTGCGGTTGAGTTTGGTGGCGATGTGCACCGTCAGCTTACACTTGCGCAACGCGGCGTGGGTGCGCGGTGTATCGGGGGTGGCCTGGGCGAAGTTGCCACCCAGGGCGATGAACACTTTCGAACGGCCCTGCTCCATCGCCGAAATCGCCATCACGGTGTTGTGGCCATGCGCCCGAGGCGGCTTGAAGGAGAAACGTTTTTCCAGGGCATCGAGCAATTCGGTGGGCGCCAGTTCGTTGATGCCCATGGTCCGGTCGCCCTGCACGTTACTGTGACCGCGAACCGGTGACAGTCCGGCACCGGGGCGCCCGACATTGCCGCGCAGCAACATCACGTTGATCACTTCCTGCAACGTCGGCACCGAATGGGTGTGCTGGGTCAAGCCCATCGCCCAGCACATGATCACGCGCTTGGCGCGGGCGTACATGCGCGCGGCCAGTTCGATGTCCGCCAGGCTCATGCCCGATTGCTGCTCGATGTGCTCCCAAGCGGTGGCATCGACTTCGGCCAGGTAGGCATCCATTCCCGAGGTATGTTCGGCGATGAACTCACGGTCGAACACCGGCTCACCACCCGTGGCTTGAGCTTCCCGTTCCCACTGCAAGAGGAACTTGGCGATGCCGCGTATGACCGCCATGTCGCCGCCGAGGGCCGGACGGAAGTAGGCGGTGTTGGTCGGCTCGGATCCGTTCATCAACATTTCGATCGGGTGTTGCGGATGCTGGAAACGTTCCAGTCCGCGCTCCTTGAGCGGGTTGATGCAAATCACCTGCGCCCCGCGTTTGACCGCTTCACGCAGCGGTTCGAGCATCCGTGGATGGTTGGTGCCGGGGTTCTGGCCGATGACGAAGATCGCGTCGGCATGCTCCAGGTCATCGAACACCACGGTGCCTTTGCCCACACCCAGGCTCTCGATCATGCTGACGGCGCTGGCCTCGTGGCACATGTTCGAGCAGTCGGGGAAGTTGTTGGTGCCATAGGCGCGGACGAACAGCTGATAGAGAAAGGCGGCCTCGTTGCTGGCGCGGCCGGAGGTGTAGAACTCGGCCTGGTTCGGCGATTCCAGCGCATTGAGATGCCGGGCGATCAGCGCGAACGCTTCGTCCCAGGAGGTTTGCACGTAACGATCGGTGCTGGCGTCGTATCGCATCGGATGGGTCAGGCGACCCTGATACTCCAGCCAGTAGTCGCTTTGTTCGGACAGTGTCGAGACGCTGTATTTGTTGAAGAAAGCCGGGTCGACCAAACGGCCGGTCGCTTCCCAGTTGACCGCCTTGGCGCCGTTTTCGCAGAACTTGACCATGCCGTTTTCCGGCGATTCGCCCCAGGCGCAACCGGGGCAGTCGAAGCCGCCATTCTGGTTGGTCTTGAGCATTGCACGGATATTTTTCAGGGCGTTTTCACTGCCCAGCCAGGTTTTGGTAACGGCGATCAGCGCGCCCCAACCAGCGGCGGCACCTTTGTAGGGTTTGTAGCGGTCGACTTGCGACATGGTACTTCTCCGTGACCTGATTCAGGCCATTGATCGTTTGACGGAGAAAAGCATAGGAATGAGGGTTGAATATTGTCTAATCGCTATTAATGACCAGATTATCGAAGATATCTATCAAGACATTTTTACTATTATTTTCAGCTAGTTAATCAGCCATAACGAGCTTTTCAGAGGGAAGATATTTCATCATAGAGCCCATCGATCAACCGGTTATTAATAGTGATTGGACGCCCTCGCAAGTTGCACTTAGCCTGCGTTTAATTTGTGGGAGGAGCCTGCTCGCGATGGACTCAAGCACCGCGTTCAGCCAGTAAGCACGCGTCATCGTTAACGACCATCGCGAGCAGGCTCCCACAATTCATTTAATGCGCCCAGCGCCAAGCGAGGATGTCATGTCGAAACGAGTCTTGATCGATGGGTTCTCCCGCCGCGTGGATTATCTGCGCATGTCGGTCACCGACCGTTGCGATTTCCGCTGCGTGTATTGCATGGCCGAGGACATGCAGTTCCTGCCGCGCCAACAGGTGCTGACCCTGGAAGAGATCTATCAGGTGGCCGAGAGCTTCGTCGCACTGGGTACGCGCAAGATCCGCCTGACCGGGGGCGAACCGCTGATCCGCCCGGGCGTGGTCCAGCTGTGCGAGAAGATCGCCGCCCTGCCCGGCCTGCGCGAACTGTGCATGACCACCAATGGCTCGCAGTTGGCCAAACTGGCCGAGCCCTTGTTCGAGGCCGGGGTCAAGCGCCTCAATATCAGCCTCGATTGCCTGGACCCGCAACGCTTTCGCGAATTGACTCGTACCGGTGATCTGGCGCAGGTGATCAAGGGCATCGACGCCGCCAACAAGGCCGGATTTCGCAACACCAAGCTCAACTGCGTGGTGATGAAGGGCCGCAACGATCACGAGATCAACGATCTGGTGAGCTTCGCCATCGACCGTAATCTGGATATCTCCTTTATCGAAGAAATGCCCTTGGGCACCATCAGCGAGCACAGCCGCGCCGAGTCGTTTTATTCCAGCGCCCAGGTCCGTAAGCGGATTGCCGAGCGCTACACTTTGATTGATTGCGCCGAGTCGACCCAGGGCCCTTCGCGCTACTGGCGCCTGGCCGAGGCGCCGCAGATTCGCCTGGGGTTCATTTCGCCCCACAGCCACAACTTCTGCGGCACTTGCAATCGGGTGCGGCTGACTGTCGAGGGTCGTCTGCTGCTGTGCCTGGGCAACGAGCACTCCGTCGATCTCAAGGCCGTGTTGCGCAGTCACCCCGGACAGCCGGAACGCCTGGAGAAAGCCATCATCGAGGCGATGAAACTCAAGCCTTATCGGCACAATTTCGAAGTGAACGACGATGTCCAGGTCGTTCGCTTCATGAACATGACGGGCGGCTGAAAGACCATGATCGTCAGACCCAAACCCAACCTGATCGGCGTGCTGACTTCGCTCAAGGGCTCGATCGCCAAACGCATTGCCCTGCGCAGCCTGTTGGTGACCTTGCTTGCCTCGGCCATCGTCCTGATCGAAACCCTGCACCCGAGCTACTTCTCCAAGGTCAGTGCAACGCCGTTCACCCTGCTCGGCCTGTCACTGTCGATCTTCATGAGCTTTCGCAACAACGCCTGCTATGACCGCTGGTACGAAGCGCGCAAGGCGTGGGGCGAGATCATCGTGGACATCCGCTCGATGATTCGCGAAACCCAGATCATCAAGGACGCGCCAGAACGACACACGATCCTCGGCAACCTGTGTGGCTTCGCCCATGCGCTCAACGCGCGACTACGCAGGGAAAACGAACTGGCCGCCAGTGGCGACTGGCTGCAACCGATGCCCAAGGGCAACACCACGGATATCAGCGGACAGATACTACTGCAGGTGGGTCAGCAGTGCTCTTCACTCAACGAATCCGGGGCGATCAACGATTGGCGCTACACGCTCATGGCCAACCATTTGACCAGTCTGACCCATGCCCAGGCAGTCTGCGAGCGGATCAAGAACACCCCGCTGCCATTCCCCTACACTTTGTTGCTGCACCGCACCATCTACCTGTTCTGCATCCTGTTGCCGTTCGCCATGGCCGAACCCCTGGGCTGGTTGACTCCGATCTTCACCGCGATCGTCAGCTACACCTTCTTCGGCCTGGATGCGATTGCCGACGAACTGGAAGACCCCTTCGGCCGCGACGAAAACGACCTGCCCACCGACGCCATCGTGCGCAATATCGAGCGCGATGTCCTGGCTGCGCTGGGCGTGACGGAGTTGCCACCGGCGCTTGAGCCGGTGGATTTTGTGTTGAGCTGACACTCAAGAAACACCCAAAACCTGTGAGCGAGCCTGCTCGCGAAGGCGGCCTATCAGTCAACATCGATGTTGAATGTTCCGGCCTCATCGCGAGCAAGCTCGCTCCCACAGGTTTACGCTGCTCACCCCCGTGTCCCGCAGGCTTGCACCGATTTGAGGTGCGTCGCTGACGGTCAGTACGGCAATGTTCAAGGGGACAAACAATGCATCCGGTTTGACGCTCATCAAGATTCTCCGGCAGACAGGAATTAACTAACTTGCGGAGACTAAAGCGCTGGAACAAGCACTGTCTAATCACTCTCACCAACCGCATTATCGAGCGAATCTATTGCCCTTTAAATACAGCTGATTGGACGCACAGAACCAACAGTGAGATCGTCTACGCTCAAAATCAAGCCTACCAGTTGCTACACCCTTCCCCCGCCAGCAGGTGCCGTCATGGACATCAAACAACTCAAGTTCCTGATCGCCCTGGAGCAGACCCGCCACTTCGGCCAGGCCGCCGCGCGCTGCCACATCACCCAGCCGACCCTGTCGATGCGCCTGCGTAACCTCGAGGATGAACTGGACCTGGTACTGGTTACCCGCGGCCAGCGCTTCGAAGGCTTTACCGAGGCCGGTGAAAGGGTACTGGCGTGGGCCCGGACCCTGCTGGCTGCCCACGATGGCCTGTTCGCCGAAGCGGCCGCGTGTCGTGGCCAATTGGTCGGTAACCTGCGCCTGGGCCTGGTGCCGCTCAGCAGTTTCAATCCGGTCAGCTATATCCAGGGGCTTTCGCGCAGCTTTCCCGAACTCAAGTTCAGCCTGTCTTCACTCAGTTCAGACCAGATCATCGAGGGGCTGGGCAATAACCAACTCGACCTGGGCGTGTGTTACCTCGACCACGTCAACCCGAACTATTTCGAGTTTTTCGAGATCGGCGAAACCCGCGTCGGCCTGCTCTACGACACCCGTCACTTCCGTTTCGACGGCACGCAAATGAGCTGGGAAGATGCCGCCGAGCTGCCACTGGGCATGCTCAGCAACGGCATGCACTATCGTAAATCCATCGACCTGAGTTTCCGCAGCCGCGGGCTCGACCCGCAGCCGATCCTGGAAAGCGATTCCACCTACCAGTTGCTCCAGGCGATCCACGAGGGTTTTTGCTGCGCGATCATGCCCCTCGATAGCGGTCTGGAAGCGCCGATCGAACACCTTTCCTTCATCAACCTGCCCGATGCCAGCGTGCTGGCGCCCCTGGGTTTGGTCATGCGCAAGACCGAACCGCGTTCGGCGATTGCCGAGAAGTGTTTCGCACAAGCGCAGCAGTTATTTCCCGCAAAGAACTGATATTCACTTCGAGGTTCTTTGCTAAAGTCACGGGCTCAAAGCGCCTTTGCAAGGAACATCCGCTTGAGCCCCACGCCTTCCCAGAACAGTCAACCAGACCAAACAAAGCCTGCTGCAATCAGCCTGCGCGAAGCGTTCCGCTTCTGGCTCAAGCTCGGCTTCATCAGTTTCGGCGGGCCGGCGGGGCAGATTTCGATCATGCACCAGGAGTTGGTCGAGCGCCGACGCTGGATCTCCGAGCGACGCTTTCTGCATGCCCTCAACTATTGCATGCTGCTGCCCGGCCCAGAGGCCCAGCAACTGGCGACCTACATCGGCTGGCTGATGCACCGGACCTGGGGCGGCGTGATCGCAGGCACGCTGTTCGTGCTGCCGTCGCTGTTCATCCTGATTGCCCTGTCCTGGGTGTACATCGCCTTCGGTGAGGTGCCGGCGGTGGCCGGGTTGTTCTACGGGATCAAGCCTGCGGTGACCGCCATTGTGCTGCAGGCGGCACACCGGATCGGCTCCCGGACATTGAAAAACGGCTGGATGTGGGGCATCGCCGCCGCGTCATTCGTGGCCATCTTCGCGCTCAACGTGCCCTTTCCCTTGATCGTGTTCGGCGCGGCAATCATCGGCTATTTCGGCGGGCGCCTGGCACCGGAAAAGTTCCGCACCGGAGGCCACGGCGCTGCGCAAAAATCCTTTGGCGCGGCATTGATCGACGACGACACACCGACCCCCGAACACGCCCGTTTCAGTCGCTGGAAATGGCTGCACCTGGCCCTCATTGGCGCGGTGTTGTGGACACTGCCGATGGCCACCCTCACCGCCCTGTTCGGTTGGGACGGCACGCTGACGCAGATGAGCTGGTTCTTCACCAAAGCGGCGCTGCTGACCTTCGGCGGTGCCTACGCGGTGCTGCCGTATGTGTACCAGGGCGCGGTGGGGCATTATGGCTGGCTGACGCCGACGCAGATGATCGATGGTCTGGCGCTCGGCGAAACCACACCCGGGCCGCTGATCATGGTCGTGGCCTTCGTCGGTTTTATCGGCGGCTACGTGCATCAGGTGTTCGGTCCCGATCAGGCCTTTGTCGCCGGTGCCGTTGCCGCCATGCTGGTGACCTGGTTCACCTTCCTGCCTTCGTTCCTGTTCATTCTCGCCGGTGGCCCTTTGGTGGAATCGACGCACAACGAACTCAAATTCACCGCGCCACTGACAGCGATCACGGCCGCTGTGGTCGGGGTGATTGTCAATCTGGCGTGTTTCTTTGGCTACCATGTGCTGTGGCCTGACGGCTTCGACGGTCGGCTGGATTGGCCTTCGTTGTTGATCGCGATCGCGGCGGCGATTGCCTTGCTGCGGTTCAAGCGCGGGGTGATCGAAGTGTTGGCTGGTTGTGGGCTGGTCGGACTGGGCGTGCACCTGCTTCGCTGAAAACAGACGTTTACAGGTTTCGCTTTCACCCCTAGTATCCAGTCACTGCGGATAGCTCGTTATCCGCCACCGACGATTTCCCCTGCTGGAAACCTGAGTCATGAGCACCTCACCGTCAGAGCACCACTTGCTGGATGTCTCGATCCTGACCACCCCTGTGTTGGTCGTGGGTGACATTGCCCCATGAAACGCATCGTCAACCTGCCCATGGCCCTGCGCCGCTCCAAACTGCGTCACTCCGCACGCCCGCCGGATAGCAACCTGCTCGCCTGATCGCGTCCACGATTCGTCGAGCCCCTCTCCTTTTTGCTATCGCTGCCAGCCCGCGGCGGATCTTTATCCGTCGTCGAGCCCTGGCCTGAATCCGTGCGTCCGCGGGACGCCCACGTGAGTGACGAACAATGAAATTTGCAGCCCTTGAAGACGCTCAATCCTTTCTGGCGAACAACCCCGATATCGACATGATCGAGCTGTTCATTCTCGACGCCAATGGCGTACCGCGCGGCAAGCTGTTGCACCGTGAGGAACTGCTGGCGGTGTATGAAAGCGGTCGCCCGCTGCCCAGCACCATTCTCGGCCTGACCTTGCAAGGCGATGACGTCGAGAACTCCGGGCTGGTCTGGGACGTGGGCGATATCGACTGCCGCGCCTATCCGCTCGAAGGCAGCCTGGTGCGCTTGCCGTGGCGGCAGATTCCGACGGCGGCGGTGCAGGTCAGCATGCACCCGCAAGAAGGCATGCCGGCGAGCATCGCCGACCCACGTCATCTGCTGATCAAGGTCATCGACCGCCTGAAGGCCGAGGGTTACCACCCGGTGATGGCGTGCGAACTGGAGTTCTATCTGCTGGACGCCAAGCGCGACCATAACGGCCGCCCGCAACCGGCGCTGGACGCTGACGGTGGTCGACCGCGACACACGCAGGTCTACGGCCTGCGCGAGCTGGAGCAGATCGAACCCTTCCTCGCCGACCTCTATGCCGCGTGCAAGCTGCACCGCATTCCGGCGCGCACGGCGATTTCCGAATACGCCCCGGGACAAGTGGAAATCACCCTGGAACACGGCGATGCCTTGCAGGCGATGGATCAGGCCGTGCGTTACAAACGCCTGGTGAAAGCCGTGGCCCACAAGCACGGCATGCAAGCTACGTTCATGGCCAAACCCTTCGATCATCTGGCAGGCACCGGCATGCACATGCACGTCAGCATCGCCGACGCCGAAGGCTGCAACCTGTTCGCTTCCGAGGACCCGGCCGGTACCCCGCTGCTGCGCACGGCCATCGGCGGCATGCTCGCCAGCCTGCTCGATTCGCTGTTGCTGTTCTGCCCTAACGCCAACTCCTACCGGCGCTTCCAGGCCAACAGCTATGCGCCGTTGGCCCCGACCTGGGGCGTCGACAACCGCACCGTCAGCCTGCGCGTGCCCGGTGGCCCGGCCAACAGCCGGCACATCGAACACCGCATCTGCGGCGCCGACGCCAACCCCTACCTGGCAGCGGCGGCGATCCTGGCCGGCATCCATCGAGGCATCAGCGAGAACCTCGATCCGGGCGAACCGGTGCAAGGCAACGGCTATGCGCAGGCCACGCAGTTGCTGCCGACCGACTGGCTGACGTCACTGACGGCGCTGGAAAATTCGGTGTGGGCGCGGGATGCGTTGGGCCAGGAATTCCTGGGGGTTTATCTGGCGGTCAAGCGTGCAGAGTATCGGCAGTTTATGGCCGAAGTGGGTGAGCAGGATTGGCGTTGGTATCTGACTGAGGCGTGAGCCGCCCGGTCGACCCTACGCATTCCCCCTGTAGGAGCGAGCTTGCTCGCGAAGGCGGTGTGTCATTCACCATTGATGGTGACTGATACGACCCCTTCGCGAGCAAGCCCGCTCCCACAGGGTTTGCGCCAAGCTCTCTACCTCTTTTGCCTGGACACTGACATGACTCAGCAACGCTGCAATTCCTACTACACCGCCACCCTCAACCACGAAACCGACTACCCCACCCTGCAAGGCCAGCACCGCGTCGACGTCGTCATCATCGGTGGTGGTTTTACCGGCGTCGCCACGGCGGTCGAACTGGCTGAAAAGGGCCTGAAAGTCGCCATCGTCGAAAGCCACAAGATCGGCTGGGGCGCCACCGGGCGCAACGGCGGCCAGGTCACCGGCAGCCTCTCGGGCGACGAAGCGATGCGCAAACAAATGCGCCGCACCCTCGGCGAAGAAGTCGATGACTTCATCTGGCACCTGCGCTGGCGCGGTCACCAGATCATCGAGCAACGGGTGGAGAAATACGCCATCGCCTGCGACCTCAAGCACGGCCACTTGCACGCCGCCTACAAGCCCGGCCACATGGACGGTTTGCGCAAAGACCATGACGAAGCGCTGCGCCGTGGCATGGCCGACGACGTCAGCCTGCTCGACCGCAGCCAGGTGCGCGACCTGCTGCAAAGCGACCTCTACCACGGCGCGATAAAGAACACGCGGAACATGCACCTGCACCCGCTCAACCTGTGCATCGGCGAAGCGCGGGCAGCGGAAAGTCTCGGCGCATTGATCTTCGAAAACAGCGAAGTGCTGGAGATCATTCACGGTGACAAGCCAGGCATACGCACCGCCCACGGCCGCATCGACGCCAACCAGGTGCTGCTGGCCGGCGACGTCTACCACAAGCTGGAACCGGGCAAGCTCAAGGGCAAGATCTTCCCGGCCATGGGCGGCATCGTCACCACTGCGCCGCTGGGGGACCTGGCCAAACAGATCAACCCGCAAGACCTCGCGGTCTACGACTGCCGCTTCGTCCTCGACTACTACCGCCTGACCGCCGACGGCCGCCTGCTGTTCGGCGGCGGCGCCAACTACAGCGGCAAGGATTCGCGCGACATCGCCGCCGAGTTGCGCCCGTGCATCGAGCAGACGTTTCCGGCACTCAAAGGCGTGGCCATCGATTACCAGTGGAGCTGCGCGATGGGCATCGTGATCAACCGCATCCCGCAACTGGGCAAACTCTCGGACAACGTCTGGTACTGCCAGGGCTACTCCGGGCACGGCATCGCCACCACCCACATCATGGGCGAAATCATGGGCCGGGCGATCACCGGGCAACTGGAACACTTCGACACCTTCGCCGCCTGCCAACACATCCGCGTGCCCATGGGCAACCTGCTCGGCAACCCGATGCTGGCGGCGGGCATGTGGTACTACCAGATGCTGGAGCGACTGCGTTGAGTCATCTGCGAAGTTGAGGCAACACCCGAATCCACTGTGGGAGCGAGCTGCTCGCGATAGCGGTGTATCAGTCAACATTGAAGTCGCCTGACACATCGCCATCGCGAGCAAGCTCGCTCCTACAGTTTGTGTTTCATTGAGACATAGCGCTCAAGCCTCCGCCTGCACCACCTCGATCCCCAACTTGCGGTAATCCTCAACGTTGCCCGTCGCCACATGACGCTCGGTGATCAGCGTGTGCAGACGCTCACAAGGCGCCACCACGAAAGGCTCCACCGCGCCCAGCTTGTCCGCCGTGGTGACGGCAATGACCTGGGTCGCGCTGTCGAGCATCGCCTGCTTCACCGGCACTTCATCGAAATGCAGGGAGCTGATACCGACTTGCGGATGAATCGCACAGACTCCGGTAAACAACAGATCCGCCTTGATGCCCTCGAGCAAGCGCAGGGTTTCATGGCCGCTGGCCGACATGGTCGCAGGATTGAGTTGTCCCCCCGCCAGGATCACCTTGATGCCTTTGAATTCGGACAAGGTAATGGCCGTCATCGGCGACGCGGTGACCGCCGTGATGCAGATGTCCGGTGGCAGCAACCTCGCAATCTGCAACGTGGTGGTGCCTGAGTCGAACATCACGATCTGGCCGCTCTCGACCCGACTCGCCGCCAGTTGCGCCAACCGGGTTTTGACTTCGTCGGTCTCGCTGATCCGGGTGAAGTAGTCCTTGCCCGTGTCCTTGGGACGTGGCAAGGCACCGCCATGTACGCGCTGCACCAGCCCGGCGCTGTCCAGCTCTGCAAGGTCCCGGCGAATGGTGTCCTCGGAAACCGCGAAATGCTGGCTCAATTCGGCCGCCATGACCTTGCCGTCACGTTCCAGGATCAAGAGGATTTTCTGCCGGCGCAGTTGCGGGAGTTCGGCTGCGGAATGCTGGTCGTGCATGATATTGCCCGTTTGTGCGCGAAGTTGCCTGTTTGCGAGAGTAGCCAAACAACGCAGGAAACACAAACACGCCAGCAGGTATCAATTCTTTCGATCTTTCAAATCACCAAGCCGAATTTTTTATTTGCGCCCGACCTGTTCAAGATGAGCGCCATCACCCCTGTATCGGAAACAAACGTCATGAATATCAATTTCGCCTTCGCCTGTATGATCGTGGTTTCGTTCACCATCGCCTTGGTCCATACCTGATTCGCAACAACGCGCTCCCTTGCTACGAACGGTGCCTCAACGCCGTTCTCCTTTTGTAACTCAATGCTGTAATGGATCGAAACGTTATAGCCAGCTATCTCAGGGCAATAGCTACAGGCCACCGTCGGTCGATAAAAACTGCAGTAATAACCCTCTTAAATTTCCGTGATCTAGTCTGAATGCAAGTTCGGCTGGAGCGCACTCCATGTCATTGACCGAAGAGCAAAAACCGCAGCGACGCAAGGAAATGCGCCTGTTTCTCTTTCTTGTCGTTTGCCTGTTTCCGTTACTTTCAGTCGCCATCGTCGGCGGTTACGGTTTCATCATCTGGTTTTTCCAGATGCTCTACGGCCCGCCCGGACCACCCAACTAAAAGCCTTCCATTAGAGCCTGTTGGAGTCAGCCATGGATGAACCCCTGCACATAGCCAGCCTTGTGGTACTTGCCCGACCTGAACTGTTTGACGCCGTCAAAGCCAACCTGCGTTTATTGGACGGCGTGGAGTTACATCAGGAAAGTGCCGCCGGCAAACTGGTGGTAGTCCTCGAGGCCGTACACGAAAACCAGATCCTGCAACGCATCGATCAAATCAACAATTTGCCGGGCGTGCTCAACGCCGCGCTGATCTATCACGAAATTCTCGATCCCGCGGGAGACATCCAATGAGCATGTCGCGCCGAGCATTCGTCAAGGCCCAGGCCGCCGCCATCGCAGCCTCCGCGGCCGGCCTGCCGATCTTCACCACTGCCAGCAACCTGGTGACCGAAGCGGACATGGTCACCCTTGACTGGAACAAGGCGCCCTGCCGTTTCTGCGGCACCGGTTGCAGCGTGATGGTCGCGACCCGGGACAATCGGGTGGTCGCCACCCATGGCGACGTCAAGGCCGAGGTCAATCGCGGGTTGAACTGTGTGAAGGGCTATTTCCTGTCCAAGATCATGTACGGCGTGGATCGCCTGACCCAACCGCTGCTGCGCATGACCAACGGGAAGTACGACAAGCAGGGAGAGTTCCAGCCGATCAGCTGGGACAAGGCCTTCGACATCATGGAAGAAAAATTCAAGCAGGCCCTGAAAAACAAGGGGCCCGAATCGGTCGGCATGTTCGGTTCGGGTCAGTGGACGGTGTGGGAAGGTTATGCCGCCAACAAGCTGATGAAGGCCGGCTTTCGCAGCAACAACATCGACCCCAATGCCCGTCATTGCATGGCCTCGGCGGTGATGGGATTCATGCGCACCTTTGGCATGGACGAGCCCATGGGTTGCTACGACGACATCGAGGCCACCGACGCCTTTGTGCTGTGGGGCTCGAACATGGCGGAGATGCATCCGATCCTGTGGAGCCGTGTCACCGACCGGCGCCTGAGCTATCCGCACGTGAAAGTCGCGGTATTGTCGACCTTCGAACACCGCAGCTTCGAACTGGCCGACATCCCCATGGTGTTCAAGCCGCAAACCGACCTGTTGATTCTCAACTATATCGCCAACCACATCATTGAAAGCGGCGCGGTCAATCAGGACTTCATCAGCAAGCACACGCGCTTCGCGAAGGGCGCCGACGATATCGGCTACGGCTTGCGTGCCGATGATCCGCTGGAAAAACAGGCGAAGAATGCCGACAAGGCCAATACCTGGACGGACATGTCCTTCGAACAGTTCGCTGAGTTCGTCAAACCCTACACCCTGGAACGCACCGCGAAGGAAACCGGGGTGGCGCCTGAACGCATCAAGGCCCTGGCCGAACTTTATGCCGATCCCAAGTGCAAGGTCGTGTCGTTCTGGACCATGGGCTTCAACCAGCACACCCGCGGGGTGTGGGCCAACAACCTGATCTATAACATCCATCTGCTCACGGGCAAAATCAGCGAACCGGGCAACAGCCCTTTCTCGTTGACCGGCCAGCCATCGGCCTGTGGCACCGCGCGCGAAGTGGGGACTTTCTCCCACCGCCTGCCCGCCGACATGGTGGTGACCAATCCGAAACACCGCGCCACCGCGGAAAAAATCTGGAAACTGCCCGCCGGCACCATTCAAGAGAAAGTCGGCTTTCATGCGGTACAACAAAGCCGCATGCTCAAGGACGGTGTGCTCAACGTCTACTGGACCCAGGCCAGCAACAACATGCAGGCCGGGCCCAACATCATGCAGGAAGTCCTGCCGGGCTGGCGCAATCCGGAAAACTTCGTGATCGTCTCGGACGTCTACCCCACCGTTTCCGCCCAGGCCGCCGACCTGATCCTGCCCAGCGCCATGTGGGTGGAAAAGGAAGGCGCCTTTGGCAACGCCGAACGCCGCACGCAATTCTGGCATCAGTTGGTCAGCGCCCCCGGAGAGGCCAAGTCTGATCTTTGGCAACTGGTGGAGTTTTCCAAGCGCTTTACCACCGATGAAACCTGGCCCGCGGAGTTGCTGGCCAAGGCACCGGAGTACAAGGGCAAAACCCTGTTCGAGGTGCTGTTCAAAAATGGCCAGGTCGACGAGTTTCCGGTCGAGCAGATCGAGACCGGCTACAAGAACGATGAAGCCAAGGCCTTCGGTTTCTACCTGCAGAAGGGTCTGTTCGAAGAGTACGCCCAGTTTGGTCGCGGTCATGGCCATGACCTGGCGGCCTTTGATCGTTACCACACCGAGCGTGGCCTGCGCTGGCCGGTGGTTGACGGCAAGGAAACCCGCTGGCGTTACCGCGAGGGGCTCGACCCCTACGTGGAAACGGGCAGCGAAGTGCAGTTCTACGGCTACCCGGACAAGAAGGCGATCATCTTCGCCCTGCCCTATGAGCCACCGGCTGAAGCGCCGGATGCCGACTACCCGTTCTGGCTGAGCACCGGCCGAGTCCTTGAACATTGGCACACGGGCACCATGACCCAACGGGTCGATGAACTGTACAAAGCCGTGCCGGACGCGCTGGTCTACATGCACCCCGAGGACGCCAAGGCCATGAAGGCACGCCGCGGCAGTGAAGTGAAACTGATCAGCCGTCGCGGGGAAATCCGTGCCCGCATCGAAACCCGTGGACGCAACAAACCGCCACGCGGCCTGGTGTTCGTGCCGTTTTTCGATGCCAACAAGCTGATCAACAAGGTCACGCTCGACGCCACCGACCCGATCTCCAAGCAGACCGACTACAAGAAATGCGCGATCCGCATCGAGTTGATCAGCGTGGCTTGAGGAGAACCGTCATGACTTTTCGCATCCTGCCGTTGTTCCTGCTCGCCGTGATGGGCGCGGTGATCGCCGCCGAGGTCGATTACCCGCTGGATGCTTCGGGCCCGGACGGACGCCGGCCCGGCGGCACCCTGACGCAAAACGCGCCTGCGCCGCCACTGGCCGACGATGAAAACAAAGACCTCAAGCGCGAGCGCAACTACCCTGACCAGCCGCCGACCATCCCCCACAGCATTCGTGGCTATCAGATCGACAAGAACGGCAACAAATGCCTGTCCTGCCACAGCCGGGCCAACAGTCCACGCAGCCAGGCGACGATGATCAGCATCACCCACTACATGGACCGCGACGGCCAGGCGCTGGCGGCTGTCTCACCGCGTCGCTACTTCTGCAACCAGTGCCATGTGCCGCAAAAAGATGTGCTGCCGCTGGTGGGCAACAGCTTCGAGACCATCGACAAAATCCTGCAAGACGACGCCAACGCCGCGCAGAAACCTTGAGGAGTCGCCATGAAAGCATTGTTCGCCCTGCTTAAGGACTACTGGGGCATCCTCTGTCGGCCGAGTGTTTATTTCAGCCTGGGATTTCTGACGCTGGGAGGTTTTATCGCCGGGATCATTTTCTGGGGTGGTTTCAACACGGCCCTGGAGCTGACGAACACCGAGAAATTCTGCATTTCCTGCCACGAGATGCGCGACAACGTGTTTGTCGAACTGCAGGACACCATCCACTACACCAACCGCTCGGGTGTGCGCGCAAGCTGCCCGGACTGTCACGTGCCCCATGAATGGACCCACAAGATCGCGCGTAAGATGCAGGCATCGAAGGAAGTCTGGGGCAAGCTGTTCGGCACCATCGACACCCGCGACAAGTTCCTCACCCTGCGCCGTGAACTGGCCGAACATGAATGGGCCAGGCTCAAGGCCAACGACTCGCGCGAATGCCGTAACTGCCACAATTTCGAGTTCATGGACTTTACCCGCCAGGGCAAACGGGCGGCGGCCATGCACTCGACCTCATTGGCCAACGGTGAGGCAACCTGCATCGACTGCCACAAGGGCATTGCCCACAAGCTACCCGATATGAGCGGCGTCAAAGGCTGGTAGCTATTCAGTTGCTCGCGACATGATCCACATGGTCGGCCGTCACCAGCGACTTCAGCGACGCATCGAACTGTTTCAACGCATTCACCTGCAACACCGTTTGCTGATTGATCTGCGCGGCAATCTGCGGCGCGGCTTTGCCATGCACCCACACCGAGGGCATCTGCTCGGCACGTGAACCCGCAGCCTGGCCGATGTATTGCAGGTTCGCATCGTAGAACTTCGCCACAAACCGCGCTTCAACCTGATTGTTGCGTTTCGACACCAGGCGACTGTAAGTGTCGAGCATCACCACCACATCCGGATGCGCCTGCACCGCCGCATCGAGGCTGTCGTAGACCGTCACCGCCGCGAACTCCTTCTGCAATGATCCCAGCAACCAGCCGATCGCCCGCTGCGGATCGGAACTGTCGACGAACGCCTGGCTGATCCGCGAATCCAGCCCAGGATTCTGTGCCCCTTTCACCGCCACATCGTGGTAGCTCTCAAGGTATTGCTGGGTATTAAGGGTGTTTTCGCTGTAGAGCACCGCCACTGTTTGCGTGTGTTGCAAACGAGCGGTGCTGTCGGCGATCGGCAGGAAACGGCAGGACGGATCGGCAGCAATAGCCGGTGCGGTAGCAGCGATGCCACCGCTGAATACGGCGACAAAAGCCAGCAGGGTCGAGATTCTCATCGCGCTTATTCCTTCAATGGCGAGATCGGTATCACGCTATCTTCCTCCCTTGGTGGAAAAACTGAACTTGCATTGCTTAATGATGGGTATCGAGCAAATGAATGGATGCTATGACGGCAACTGCTCGCCCGGTTTCCCGCAGGCGCCGACCTGAGGCACCAGTTGGATATCGACACGACGGTTGGCCGCGCGGCCGGCCTCGCTGTCGTTGCTGGCGATTGGCTGGCTGTCGGCAAACCCCTGGACCGCGAAACAACTGTCGGGGATATCCCCCATGCGCTGCATCCAGCTGCGCACGGCTGAAGCGCGAGCGTGGGACAACTGCAGATTCTGCTCGGCATTGCCCTTGGCATCGCTGTGCCCGGCGATGACGATCAACCAGTCAGGTTGGGCCTTGATGTCGACCAGGGCGCTGATCAATACCTTGGTAGAGCCTGGCTTGAGTTCGGCGCTGCCGGGGGCGAACAGCGACAGGCTGTCCAGACGCACCGGCTCGGGAACAACGGGTGGCGCCTGGAACACACTGGTGAGGCGATTCACGCCCTCCTTGTCCGGGTTCACCAGCCAGGCCATCCAAGGGACACCCGCAGCCAAGGTGACCGTCGCGGCGACCGCGAACAGCCAAGGGCCAATCCGATGCATCTTTTTCTGCTTGGCGCCCGACAGCACGACAGGCATCGGCGGCGTCGGCAGGATCACCACCGGCATCACCTGGGGCGGTGGCGGCAACCTCGTCGACAAGGCCACCGCGTCGAACACCCCGTGTGTCAGCCCATGGCTCTGGGCGTGGCTCTGCGCCAGTCGCTGCAACAGGCTGTCGACTTGCTGGCGCAGGGCGTGCAATGAACCCGGCGCGGGCTGCGCCTGTCGATCCAGACCTGCATGCAGGCGCTCCAGCCCAGCGCCCAATTGAACGATCGCCGGCAGACTCCAGTGTCGTAGCTCCAGGCTTCGCAGCAGGGGCTGCAGGCAGGCGAACAGCCAGGCCAGGATTTCCAGGCGCGCCGGCTCCATCGCGGGCCACAGGGTCGGCCATTCGCCGACCAGCGCCTCGATCAGCGCGATCCCCTGAGCCATGCCCTCCAGGCCGTGGCGGTGACTACGGGCCAGTACGAAAGCCGCGGCCGTTTGCAACTCCGCACCGTTGCGCTGGAACAACGCCAGGCACAACTGCTCCACCTTGGCCCAATCCACATCCGGGCAGGCCGGATGACTCAGTCTGGCCAACTCTTCACGCAGCGCCTTGAACTCACTGAAGGCACCCGGATCGCCACCGAGCCTGATTCGCATTTCAAACAACGCTGTCATCGCGCATTCCTTTGGTTAAACAGTTCCCGACGTCGACAGGTAGTGCTGCCGCTTCAAGTGACGCACCAGGACATTGCCCCCTGGCGTCAGGGTGGTGCCGAAGGTCACTCGCTGGCCCCCTTTTAGTTGCACCTCGAGGCTGTACTCCAGATGACCCGGTCGGGTCTGGGGCAACAGCTCGATGCCTATCGTGGACACCCGCGGCTCGTACTTGGCCAGGGTGTCGCCCATGGCACTCATCAGTCCATGCGCCGATCCGGGCAGCCCCTGGAGGATCTGGCCCATGTCCGGCAGGCCATAATCGGGCAGATGGTCGAGCGCGCCGGCCCGGCTGTTGAGGATGCGGCGCAAGTTGTCCAGCACAGAGAGCGTGCACTGATCCTCTTCGGCGACCTGATGCAGATCCAGTTCGCCGTCGAAGTTCTGCAGGAGTGTCTCGTACAGCGAGGGGTTGAGATCGCTCATCCGTCACTCCTTGGCCAGTGGGCGTAGGGTCAGGCGGTTGTCCCCCAGCTCGATCACCCGCACCCGGTCCGGATCGAGGTCATCGCGGGCCAGGGTCAGGCGCCAGTTATCGGTCCGGCTATCGAACTCACGAAACAAGGCAACCACGGCAACATAGCGGGCCTGCTTGTCCAGGGGGATGTTCAGCTGCGCGCCCTCGTCGGGCTTGATTACCAGGGTTCGTTTGTCCAGCAGATCGGCACTCAGCACGCGCTCGTCGTGGCTGAGCAGGCTGTCATAGTTCGCCCTTTCCAGCGCCTTGCGGTCACGCAGTTGATAAACCCGCACCAGGGTCGGCACGGATAACGCATTCATGTCGATCCCGGCGGTGTTCAGTGCCGCGCGCCCGTTGAGGTCCAGGCGCAGGGTTTTAACCTGCTTGTAGAAGATTGCCTGTGTGGTCGAGGTCGTCGCGTCGGTTACGCTCTGGCTCACCCCGCAACCGCCGAGCACTGCGAACGAGGCGATCACCAATGATTTATAAACGGTACGCGCCATGCTTTATCTCCCTTTCCCGGGGTTTGTCCCGCAGGCCTTGATAGCGACCCAGATTGATCGTGATGGTGGTGCTTTCGCCGGCCTGCCAGGCATCGCTGTCCAGGCCCAGCACCGCAGTCATGCCCAACAACACCTGCGCGCCTCCCAACAACGGTGGCGGCAGGCTGTGCAGGGGCAACGCCAACTGCAGCCTTGCCGTGCAACGCCAACCCAGGTACACCCGCAGCAGTGCCAGCAGATCGTTGTACAACGGGCCACCGGGCAGCCAGCCACGAGCCTCGTCCCGGTCTTCGGTGAACAACGCCAGATGCAACTGGCTGTTTGCGTCGTAGCCGACACAGCCCAGGGGTGTGCCTTGGGACAGTCGCACCGGATGCATCGGGGACAGGCTAGCCGGCTGCGCCAATAGCACTTTCTGCGGCCAGTGGGGAGTCACCTGTGCCCGGGTTTCGGGGGCCAGCAGCTTGACCAGCGCAGTGATGCCTTCGGCGTTTCGGGTGGGCAGGCGCATCACGCTAAGCAAGGCGAGGAAGCGAGATATCGGCGTGCCGACCCGCCCGGCCGTTCCGGGAATGCCCAGGCCAATCAGCCCCAACAGGCATTGCGAAGTCGCATCCGTGCCACCGGCTTCGAAGGTCGCCGGATAGGAGTACTTGCGCCATATCCGATAGAACTGGGTGAAGATCCGGTGGTTGAAAATGTCGAGGAAGGCTTCAAGTGCCTCGTGCCCCTCCCGTCGCTGGGCGATATCGTCCAGAAAAGCCGTCGGCAATGGCGAGTCCACGCCGTACAGACCCAACAGACGCGTGCGCACCGTGGCCGGTCGCCCAGGGTGTTTATCGTCGGTTTCAATCGCCTTCAATTCACCGACGGGAAAACTCATGCCGGGGTCTGGCCGAAAGCGTACCGGATCATCCGCCGGCGACGTGGTGCCGCCCAGTGGCGGGTGGTCGGGCAACGCCCGTTCGAGCAACTGGCAGAAGCGATACAGTTGCGCCTCGGCCACCCGCCCCTTCAGTGCCTCCAGTAAACCGCCGGCTTTCAGCCGGGAATACGCTGACTGTGGTTCTCGTTCCATTGCAGGCACGTTCCAGTAGGTTGCAGGATCAGCGTGAGCTGGTTGAAGAGGTGGATGTCGGCGTACAGGCCGAAGAAGCGATTGAGCATTTCGCCGAACAGGTTGATGTCGCCCTCACCGCTGAAGCCGTTGGCGTCCAGCGTGACTTCGATGTCGACCCCGCGCAGCAGAAAGCCCTTTTCGAAGCGCTGTATCAGGTGGTGTTCGACCTCGACAATCGCCGCCAGACGACGTCGGTTCAGCTCGCTGCCCGTCCAGTCGTACAACGCCAGCGTGCCGCGCAGCACTTCGGCGTTGTCGAGCATCGGCAGGAAGTTCGAGCCGAGATGGCTCAGCACCCGCCAGTGGAAGCGGTCGCGGTTGGGCGGATAGCACGGCAAGGTCGGCGCACACAGGTTGCGCACGCGCAAGCCGACCTCGATGGATTGCACCGGTGTATCGAGCAAGGTGCCTTGCAAGGCCTTGCGCGGCAGCTGGCCGTGGGTACCGGTCAGGCGCAGCGACAGGCTTTCGCTGGTATCGAGTCGATCCTGATCGAAACCTTCGCCGCCCAGGATCAGCCAGGTGTCATGCAGGCCATTGGGGCCGCGCTTGAGTCGCGTATGGAAATAGCGCTCGGGCGCTTCGTCACGCAACATGCCGCCCTTGTGCCGAAAGCTGGTGAAGGGCACGTATTCGTGGCGCACGGCATTCTTCGACGCGGTGACCCGGTCCACCGAATAAATCTCCGTATGACCGTCCTGCAAACGCATGGGGCGAAGCAGGTAATCGGTCTGCAAAGGCGCCAGGGTCATGGGGTCGGACTCCAGCGTGAACAGGTTGATCACCGGCACGCAATGCAGGCGAATGTGCTCGGCGTTCGGCGTGAACGCCTGGGGCAACGGCTCGCTCAACACCACCTCGAGTTCGAACCAGGGGGTATTTGGTGCCAGCTTCAACTGCTCGAGTCCGCAGAGGGTGACGAACATGAATTTCTCGCGAAAGGTGAAATATTCCAACAGCAACTGATAGCCGCTGAAGGCACTGTCGCCCTTGGGCCACAGGCGATCCTCGTCGCCGAACCCCTTCGGCGAAAAATAACCCTCGAGCAGAGAGCGGCCCGTCTGGTCAGGCAGGCGTACATATAAGGCTTGAGCGTTCAGGGTCAGCGCCTGATGCAGCGCACTGGCCAGCGCGGCATCGGCATTGAGGTACAACGGCAGGCGGCTCAGGTCGATCTCGCTGCCGTCGGCCATTGCCCCGCAGGCAAAGCGCAATCGCAACAGCGAGCGACCGTCCGGTTCATAAGCCACCTGCACGCTTTCCAGCGCCAGCGGCTGTAATGTCAGGTCTTGGGTCGTGGTGTAGCGGCAACGGGTACGCAGCGGCCCGATGGGTTGCGACAGCACTTCGAAGCCGCTGGCGATCCGCTGGCTGCGCTTCATCTCTGTGAGCTCGGGTATCAGCTCGACAATCGAGAGCGATGGAATGGTGCGCAGGTAATGGGGCCAGAGCAGGCTGACCAGGCCTTCGGTCAGCTCCGGCAGGTCATCGTCGAGTTTTTCCCGCAGCCGCCCCATCAGGAAGGCAAAACCTTCAAACAGGCGCTCCACGTAAGGGTCGCGCGCGCCCGACTTGTCCAGGTTCAGTTGGGCCGCCCGGTCCGGAAAGGCCTCGGCGAACTCCTTGCCGGCCTCGCGCAGGTAGCGCATCTCGGCGTCGAAATATTGCAGTGTCAGATTGTCGATGCTCATGGAAAGAATCCTGATAAAGAAGGTTTAGCCACAGAGCACTGCGGCGCGTACCGGGTCGACAGCCACCAGCGCTGCCAGCAGCGCCTCCATCCGCCGGGTCAGGGTGGGTTTGTCTGTGTCATTGCGTTGAGCCTTCAAGCGCAACAGCTTGAGCAGGCGCGCCTTGACCTCGAAACTCAGCTCGGACTCCCATTCCGCCAGCCCATGCCGTTGCCCACAGGCATCCAGTTCGCCCAGCAGGTGAATGGCCAGCTCGCTCTTTCCGTATTGCTCGGCCACCCGAGCCATCAGCAGGCGCAACAGCCAGCGTTGGCGACCGGTATGGATGCCCGGGCGCGCGGCCAGCCAGGCCAGTGAGTGCTCGACGCCATCGTTGTCGGCCTGGGCCAGGGCTTCGCCTTCGAGTGACAGGATCTCGGGGTCTGCGCAGGTAGCTGCTACGGGTGGTGCCGCCAGCCATTGCTGGGGGCGATTGCCACAGACGTGCTGGCTGATCCATTCGCGGGTGGTCTCGTCCGCCAAGGGCGATCCGTCGCTCCAGCACAATGCCTCCAGCCCTGGCAGGCGCTCGAGGAACATGCCCAGGTCGCGCTTGGCAATGTCGGCCCAGCTGTCCTGTGGCGCAGGCTGCTTGCTCAGTGCCTGGTAGAGGTACCACTGCAAATCCAGCCAGAAGTGGTTCACGCCCTCGGCGTAGATCCGTTCCACCAGATCCAACAGTTCACTGAAGCTCTGTTGCAGATGCAGGCGCTTGAGTTGTGCCCGGTATTCGCCACGGGGTGGAGTCAGGCGAGTCTTGCCGCTGGCATCCTGAAGCGGTGCTTCATGCACGGTGTCCCAGCGCAGGCTTTTCATCAGGCGATGCGCCGCCAGCCAACCCTGGGGCTGCTCGCGCAGGTAGCCGGCCAGCGCCCGGCCGCTGTCCAGCAGGTCACGCCCGGACTTGATGGCCGTGGGGTCTGGGGCGGCCGTTCGGGTGTTTTTCTCGTGGCTGGCGCTGTTCTGCGGGACCAGCGCGTCGACCCCGCCGGATTGCGCCAATCGCGCAGACAACGCGGCATACAGCGCACCGAAGGCGGGACGCTGATCCTGAGGCCAGGCCGCGAGCCCGTGCTCCAGCCAGGCCAGCGCCGCCACCGTACGCTCGGCCTCGTTCTTGACCACTTCGGGGTAGCGCGACAGGGTGTCGAGCACCTTGCTGCTCGCCAGCCACTCCAGCGCCATCTTGCGGCTGTTGGGACGCGCAGGCAGCACCTGGACGGCGTAGCGTTCCAGCATTGCGGCCAACAGGTTCAGGCCGTCGGCCAAGCCCGCTTCGCCGTCCCTGTGCAAACGTGCCCAGATGTAATAAGTGACTACCCGCAGATCCTTGCACGATCCATCCAGCAGCGTCTGCGCCAGTTGGATGACCTGTTCGACGTCGGCCCCGGACAGCTTGTTGACCTCCTCACGCATGCGCTGGAAATCATCATCGCAGGCCGGATCTTCCCCGGCGGGCAAGTCCGCGCTGATCGGCTGCAACCAGGATTGCCAGTGCCCTGCCTGCGCCCGGGCAAGGCCCACGGCATCCCGCTCCCCGAGGCAACGTTCGATCAATCTGTCCAGGCTCATTCAAACCTTCCATTCAGTGCATAGGGCACGGCTTTTTCGTCCTTGCCGAGAAAGATCTGCGTCGGCAACTTGAAGCCACGCAACCTGAGCAGCGCCATCGGCCCTGCCCCCAGTTCGGTGCGCAGATACCAGGTCAGGCCAATGCCATCGGGCGCCTTGAGCACCATCCGAAAACGGCTGTCGCCGTCATCCAGTGGCGTGACTTGGGCCTGCTCCAGCAGGCGGATCAGGCCCCAGGTGCCCGGGTAGTCGCCAAACAACCGTTCGTTGGCCCGCACGCTGGTCCAGGTCAGGCTCGCGCCGGGGTATTGGCTGCGACCCGGCCAGTTGAAGCGCTGCCAGCTTTCCTTCTGGTTGAAGTACTCGTGCTGTTCGCCGTTGAGGGTGAAAGTGGTCTGCACCACGTCGCGCACCGGTTTGCCTTGCAGTTCGAAACTCAGGCCCATGCCGCCGTCGGTAAACAGCACGTCGGCCAGGTGACTGAGCTGGTTGATCGCCTGGATGAACTGCGGGTTGAAGCGCAGGCCCTGGCTGTGTTGTGCGTCGGCCACCCAGCGGCTGCCTTCCTTGCGCAGCAAGCCGCCCAACTCGCGCTGCAGAAATTGCTCGAGACGCCCGGAGTCGGCGCGGATGATCTGCCCGAGCATCGGCAACGAGGCGTCGCTGGCGGTGGCCGCGAACGGATAGCGGCCGGTAAAGGCTGCGTCCCATTCACTGACGATCGCCCGTTGCCACTGACGGTTGAGGCTGCTGGCCGAAGGTTGCAGGACGCGCTGCCAGGCCTGCTCCAGCGGCTGCACGAACAGGGTCTGGCCAATGCCGCCCCACTCCGCGCCGAGGCTGGCGGCGAGCTGGCTGCCGTAGGCGCGGGTGTCGGTGAGGTCAATGCTTTTTCCCTGGAACACGGTCTGCGCCAGGGTCTGGGTCATGTCCTGCGGGTCGGCGGCATGGTTGACCTGCTGCAGGGTCAGGCGAGTGCGCGTGACCTGGTTGAGGAAGGCTTGCAGACTCAGGCGTTCGCGGTCGTCCTGGCCTTCGGGGGTTTTGCCGAGCAGGGCCAGCAGCGGACCAAAGGTGGCATCCAGGGGGCCTTTCGGTCCCTGCAATTGCTGCTCGATCAGCGGCCCTGGGGCCTGGGCGATCAGCTTTTGCGCCGAACTGATCAGCGAGTCGGCCAACGCCTGGGTCCGAGTGCCGGCTTGCCCCTGATAAGCCAGAGTGTTCATCAGGGCGATCAGCGGCGACTGGCGCACGTCGCTCATCAGGGTCAACTGGTCGATCACCTCGCCCAGGCTGTTGGCCGGCTGCCAGCGCACGCGGTTGAGGAACTTCAGCCAGGCGCTGGCGTAGTCCTGGAAGTAGCGCCGGGTCAGGCGTTCGCGCAGCATGTCCGGGGTCAGCTCGGCGGCGATGTCGCCGGGCTGGTCGCTGAGCACCCAGTCGATCTCCTCGCGCCGCGCCTCGGCGATGGCGTCGATGGCCGGGCGCACCTGGCCCTCCCAGGCCTGACGGGTGAATACACCTGGCACGCTGGCCTGGCTGACGAACAGCGCCCGTGCCTCGGTGTCGCCAACCATCTGTTGCAGGTTCAACGCCGGGTAATGGTT
>NZ_JAXDEO010000053.1:0-46445 GCF_035064975.1 Pseudomonas sp. YuFO20 | reverse complement strand
GCGAAGGCGGTGTGTCAGTCACCAGAGCTGTTGGATGCGCCGGCCTCTTCGCTGGCAAGCCAGCTCCTACAGGTTCCACAGCGCACAGGAAAGCTGTGTACGGCCCCAATCACACTGTAGGAGCTGGCTTGCCAGCGATGGAGGTCAACGCTGACGCGTGAAGCCTGACACCCCGCGGTGCTCTCAGGTTTTTCGCGAGCAGGCTCGCTTCCACAGGGGCCCGCCGCCCGGCCGGCCTGATCGTGAGCGTATGTATTAATCTTTTATGCCATGCCCGAAAACTCCTGCATCGCATCCAGCAATGCCTCCTGAAAGTAAGCCTTCGATGCCCGGTCACAGAGGATATAAAACCTCGGCTGTTGCGCAGCCGTGGCGTTGATCACAATCACGTTAATGCGCGCAGCCGATGTCTGCGCCACGGCACCGGGCCCGAACACCTGCGCGCTCAGATCCACGCCGCAAAGTTTGGCCATGACCTCGGACAAATACTCGCCACTGAGCTGAAACCAGGCATGGCTGTCCTGGCGCGGCAGCAGGTAGTTGGCTTGATGGTCCAACTCCCACCTGGCTTCTTCGTCGGCAATGCGTTCACCCAGGTCCTGGGCACTGCCCAGCAGCAGGTATTCGGTCTGGGACAAACGCACCACCCAGCTGCCATCAACCTGGTTGACAGCACGGTTGGGCGCTTCCGGCAGCACGAAGTCCCGACTCTGCAAATAGTGCGCGCTGCCGGCGCCGCGAAAGCCGACCCGGGGCAGGTCGGTAAAGTCGGTCAGCGCACAGCTGGACAGGAGGGCGAGGGCCGGCTGACCGGCGCTGTGTTGTTGTGTCAGGCTGGTCATGGCTCAAAGCTCCTGGCGCAGGTTGGCGGGATCGAAAAAGGGTAGCGACACGACTTCGGCCTGCACCACGCGGCCACCTTCGACGCGGATCGGGATGCGTTGCCCGGGTGTGCTCTGGTCGATGCCGGCGTAGGCCAGGCCGATGATCTTGCCCAGGCTCGCCGAGTACTCGCAGGACGTGACGTTGCCGCTGATGTCCGGGCCGTTGAGCACCAGGTGGCCTTCAAGCGGTTGCAGGCTGTCCCTGGGCAAGGTGAAGCCCACCAGTTTGCGGGTTTGCGGCTGGGCTTCAAGGATGTCCACCGAGCGCCGTCCGACGAAGAACGGCTTGTTGCGACTGACCGCCCAGCCCATGTCGATTTCCCCCGGATGAGTCATGCCATCGGTGTCCTGGCTGATGATCACGTGGCCTTTTTCCAGGCGCAGCAAACGCTGGGTCTCCACGCCGAAAGGGCGGATGTCATGGGCCTTGCCGGCCTCCATCAGTGCGTCCCACAGCTTGAGCCCATGGCGCGCCGGTACGTGGATTTCATAACCCAGTTCGCCGACAAAACCGACGCGCAACAACCGCGCCTTGATGCCGGCCACGGTGCCCTGGCGCACGCCGAGGTAGGGGAACGCCGCAGCGCTCAGGTTGAGGTCTGTGCAAACTTTTTCCAGCACTTTGCGCGAGTCGGGGCCGGCGACATTGACCGCGCAGATCGCAGCCGTGACGTTGGCGACATCCACGTCCAGGCGCCATTGCGCGTTCCACTTGAGCATCTGCTGGTAGATGCGATCCACACCGCTGGTGGTGGCGGTGACGTAGAAGTGGTTTTCGGCGAACCGCGCGCAGACGCCGTCGTCGATCACCACCCCGTGTTCATTGGTCATCAGCGCATAACGGGATCGACCGATCGGCTGCTTGAGGAAGGCAAAGGTGTACATGCGGTTGAGCAGCTCGGCGGCGTCCGGGCCGCGCACATCCAGGCCGCCCAGGGTCGAGACGTCGATGATGCCGACCTTGTTGCGCACATGCAGGGCTTCGGCCTGCATGCAGGCCTCGCGGTCCTTGGCATGGCCGTAGTAGGCCGGGCGCTGCCAGATGCCTGCCGGCATCATCTTCGCCCCGGCTTGCAGGTGCCGGGCATGCATCGGGGTTTGCCGATACGGATCGAAGGCGCGACCGGCGACGTGGGCCAGTTTTTCCGCGACAAAGGGTGGGCGCGCGGTAGTCACCCCGGTTTCGCTGATGTTGCGCTGGGTCGCCCAGGCGACCAGGCGCGCGGTCGGCAGCGCCGAGTGACGGCCTTGCGAGGGGCCCATGCCCACGGTGGAATAACGCTTGACCAGTTGCACGTCGCGATAGCCGATGCGCGTGGCATTGACGATGTCCGCCACTTGCAGGTCCTCGTCAAAATCGACGAAGTCCTTGCCCTTGGGGTGCGGGAAGATCGGCCAGTTGAAGTTGACCCGCACCTCGCTGCTCAAGAGCGTCCGATGCACACCGACCGCAATGCCCAGCGCAGCGACGGCGTCGGCACCGGCATTGACGCCGTCGGCGATCACGTTGTCGAGGCGGTGACGGCCATTGACCGAGCCTGCGACCGCGAGGTTTTGCGGTAGCCCGCTGAGGGTGAATTCGGCGCGCTGATCGTCGTAGGCCAGCTTGCCACCGGCCTGGCACAGCAGTTGATAAACCGGCATGTAGCCGGCGGACATGCACAGTAAGTCGCAGGCCAGGCGTTGCCCGCTCTCGGCGACCTGGCCCTGGGCGGTGATCTGGCGCACGTCGACGCCGTTGACATGGCGCAGGCCTTTTTCGTGCAGGGCTTCATACACGGTGCTGTTGCGCTGGCAGGGAATCTTGCGTTGCGCCAGTGCAGCGAGTAGGGCTTCATCGCCCGGGCCATGGCGCAGGTCGACCACTGCGGCGACTTCCACGCCCTGATCGAACAAATCCAGGGCGGCGAGGTAACCGTCATCGTTGCCCGTCAGCACCACGGCGCGCTTGCCCGGCTTGACCGCGTAGAGCTTCATCAGGCGCTGTGCGGCGCTGGTCAGCATCACCCCGGGCAAGTCGTTGTTGCGAAACACCACCGGCTGGTCGAACGCACCGCTGCACACCAGGCACTGGCGGGCGCGCACCTTGTACATCCGTTTACCCTGGATCACCGGCAGATAGTTGTCGGTGAACCAGGCGTTGCAGGTCGCCTCGGTGAGGATGCGGATATTCGCATGCTGCTGCACCGCCGTCAGCAGTTCGCGGCGCAAGGCGTCGGCGCGTGTACCCGCGATGTCGAAGCGCGCATAGGTCAGCGACCCACCGAGGACCGGCTGTTGCTCGATGAGCAGCACCTTGGCCCCGGCATTGGCCGCGGTCAGTGCGGCGTGCAGCCCGGCGGGACCGGCGCCGATCACCGCAACGTCCGTGAACAGATAGGCCTTGTCGTAGTATTCGGGCTGGAACTTCAGGTCCAGTACGCCCAGGCCGGCCTTCTTGCGAATGATCGGCTCCCAGACTTTCCACATGCCCTTGGGCTTGTAGAACGAGCGATAGTAGAAGCCCACCGGCATGAATTTCGAGAACTTGCCCAGGTACGCATCGCGGTCGTTGTCCAGCGAGCCGTTGACGTTCTGCGCCGTCACCTGCAAACCGGCCGCCAGCGCGTGGGCATCGGCCAGGACGTTGGGTTCCTGGGGCAGTTGCACCAGGCTGTTGGCGTCCTGCCCGGCCATGGTCAGCGGGCCACGCGGGCGATGGTATTTGAACGAACGGGAAATCAGGAAACGGCCGTTGGCGAGCAGGGCGCTGGCGATGCTGTCGCCTTGCAGGCCCTGGTAGGGTTGGCCATCGAAGCTGAAATCGAGCGGCTGGTCACGGTCGATCAGCAGGCCCATCGGGGCGGGTAGGCGGTTCATCCGGCGATCTCCTGGGCGGCGTTGAAGTCGACGCGGGCGGTGAAAAGTTCTTTGGGGTCGAAAGTGCGCAGGATTTCGTCGGTCACGGTGTGACGTTCCGCGAGAAACCAGTAGCTCGATGGCGTGTGCATCCACCATTCGCGTACCACGCCGGCGAGGTTGTCGGTGTTGAACACGTAGTCGGCCCACTCGGCATCGCTGCAGGTCACTGGATCCGGCATGGGTTTGAATTCACCGCCATAGGTGAACTCGCTGATATTGCGTGGCCCGTTGAGCGGGCAATTGATGATTTTCATGGTCCGCTCTCCCTCAGTGACTGGCCGCCGTGGCGCCCATTTCGTTGACTTGCCGGAAGGTCGAGAAGCGCTCCAGGCCGAAGGGCTTGATCAGCTCCGGGACCTTGCCGCCGCTGGCCACCAGTTCGGCCATGGTCTTGCCGCAGATGGGCGTTGCCTTGAAACCCCAAGTGCCCCAACCGGCGTCCAGGTAGTAATTTTTCACTGGCGACAGGCCCATGATCGGGCTGTAGTCCGGGGTCATGTCGGTGATCCCGGCCCACTGGCGCATCAGCTTGGCGTTGGCCAGGAACGGGAACATCTCGATGGCGTGGGCCAGCAGGCTTTCCTTGAGGTCCAGCGTCGAACGGGTATTGAACAGCGGGTAGGGATCGGAGCCACCGCCGAACACCACTTCGCCGCGGCTGGTCTGTTGCACGTAGCAGTGCAGCGCCGAGGAGCTCACCAGCGGATCGAGAAAGGGCTTGAACGGCTGGGTGACCATGGCTTGCAGCGGAAAGGTCTGGATCGGCGAACGAATCCCGGCCTTGGCCATCAGCAAGGAGCTGTGCCCGGCGATCGCCTGCACCGCGCAGCCGCACTTGATGGTGCCGCGGTTGGTCTTCACGGCGGTGATCGCACCGTTCTCGATGATCAGGTCCTGCACTTCGGTGAGCTGGTGGATTTCCACACCACGCTTGGCTGCCTGCTTGGCGTAGCCCCAGGCCACGGCGTCGTGGCGCGCGGTGGCGCCGTCGATGTGCCAGAGGCCGGCGATCACCGGCAGGTGGCCGGGGTCGAGGTTGAGGCTGGGCAGCAGTTCGCGGATCTGCTGGCGGTCGATCATTTCAGTACGCCCGCCGAAGTGCTTGTTGACCTCGGCGCGCTGGCGGAACGAACGCACGGTGGCATCGGTGTGGGCCAGGGTCAGCTGGCCGCGCTCGGAGTACATGATGTTGAAATCGAATTCGTTGGAAAGGCCCTGGAACATCCGCACCGACTCGGCATAGAAACGCACGCCTTCGCTGGTGAGGTAGTTGGAGCGGATCACCGCCGTGTTCCGCGCGGTATTGCCACCGCCCAGATAGGACTTTTCCAGCACCGCGATGTTGTTGATGCCGTGGTACCTGGACAGGTAATAAGCGGTGGCCAGGCCATGGCCGCCGGCACCGATGATCACCACGTCATAGCTGGATTTGAGTTCACGGGGTGGCGGCAGGTCCACTTCGACCGGGTACTCGGAACTCAACCCGTACTTCAAGAGATTGAAGGGCATACGGCCTCCGATTGGCTGTGATGTTGCATAAGGGCCGCGGTCACGGTGTTTTTCATCAGGAAGGCAATGGTCATCGGCCCGACACCCCCGGGTACCGGGGTGATGGCGGCGACCTGGAGCAGGGCACTGTCGAAGTCGACATCGCCGACCAGGCGGCTGCGACCGGCGTCGTCGATGCGATTGATGCCGACGTCGATCACCACCGCGCCAGGCTTGAGCCAACTGGCGTCGATCAGGCGCGGACGACCCACGGCGGCGATGACGATGTCGGCCTGGCGGCACAGGGCTTGTGGGTCCGGGCTGCGCGAGTGGAGCACGGTCACCGAGCAGTCGGCCTTGAGCAACAGCGCGACCATGGGCTTGCCGACGATGTTCGAACGGCCGATTACCACCGCGTGCTTGCCGCGCAGATCGCCGCAGGTCTGTTCCAGCAGGTACAGGCAGCCGCTGGGCGTGCAGGGCGCAAGCACCGGACGGCCCTGGCTGAGACCACCGACGTTTTCACTGTGGAAACCGTCGACGTCCTTGCCTGGATCGATGGCTTGCAGTGCCCGCAGTTCATCGACATGGGCAGGCAAGGGCAGTTGCAGGAGAATGCCGTGGATCGCGTGATCTGCATTCAGGCGGGCGATCAGGTCGAGCAGTTGTTCGGTGCTGGTGTCGGCGGGCAGGCGATGTTCCAGGGAGCGAATGCCGACCTCTTCGGCGCGCAGGATCTTGTTGCGCACATAGACCTGGCTGGCCGGGTCGCTGCCGACCAGGATTACCGCCAGGGCTGGCTGGATGTCTCGCGCGCGCAGGCCGTCGACGTCCTTGCGGACCTCGATCAACACCCGGGCGGCGGCGGCTTTGCCGTCAATCAGTCGAGGGCTGTTCACCGGAAGATCACCGTTCGGTCCTGGTTGAGGAAAACCCGGTGTTCCAGGTGGTACTTGACCGCCTTGGACAGGGCGACGGTCTCGGTGTCACGGCCGGTGGCCACGAGGTCGTCCGGCAGGTAGACATGATCGACCCGCTGCACTTCCTGCTCGATGATCGGCCCCTCATCGAGATCGCTGGTGACGTAGTGGGCGGTGGCGCCGATCAACTTCACTCCGCGCTGGTAGGCCTGATGATAGGGCTTGGCACCCTTGAAGCCGGGCAGGAACGAATGGTGAATGTTGATCGCCCGCCCGGAGAGTTGCTTGCACAGGTCGTCGGAGAGAATTTGCATGTAGCGCGCCAGCACCACCAGCTCGGTGCCGGTGTCGTCGACCACCTTCATCAGCTCGGCTTCCTGGCGGGCCTTGGTGTCCTTGGTGACCGGCAGGTAGATGAAACGAATGCCCTCGCGCTCGGCCATTGGCCGCAGGTCGAGGTGGTTGGAGACGATGGCGGTGATGGTCATGTCCATCTCGCCCTTGTGGTAACGGTAGAGCAGGTCGGTCAGGCAATGGTCGAACTTGCTGACCATCAGCAGCACGCGCATGGGCTCGCGGGTGTCATGCAGTTCCCAGTCCATGTCGAAGGCCTGGGCGACGTCGCTGAAACCGTCCTTTATCTGCTGGATATCCCCGGCGTGGCCATCGTTGAAACGGAACACCGCGCGCATGAAAAAGCGGCCGCTGAAATCGTCGTCGAATTGCGCCATCTCCCCGATGTAGCAACCGTTGTCCGCGAGGTAAGTGGTGACGGCCGCGACAATGCCGGACACCGCGGGACAGGTGATCTTGATGATGAAATGGTTTTTCTCGTGTTGCATGACACGTCCTCGGGATGATGGCGGCAGCTCATCGCATAGCGAAAAAATGTCAGAGGATAGCGAGGCTCATTCCTTGAGCGAATTTTCTTGGTGGGAATAAAATATTCCTGTTGGTGGCTTTATAAGGGGAATGCTGGGGCCGCGTCCACAGGTTTTGTGAAAGTTTTTTAACTGGTGGGAAATTTATTGGCTGAGCAACGTGTTGTTGAAATGCCTGTAGGCGCTAGTTTGCAGGAGCCGGCATGCTGGCGATGGCGGCCTTACAGCCCATCTGGATTTTATTGACTGTGTACAGATCCATTCCTGCGGTAACGGCCAACTATGGTTTCACCCTTACCTGTATGAGCAAGCTTGCTCGCGATGGAGGTCAACGATGACGCGGGGTGTCAGGCTCCCCGCGGCATCGTTGACGACCATCGCTGGCAAGCCAGCTCCTACAGTGGATCGGGGGCGGCCGTGGGAGAGGGGGCATCTGTCAGGCCGCCAAGTCAGCCCCAACGAAGATACCAACCTTGCAACCATGAAATTAAACCTGTATTTTTTCATGAAATTAAAACTATAAAATTTCATGGAGCCGGTAAATGTTTCAGCAATCCACCCAGCATGTCGCCAGCTACTACGCCCACACCTGCGCCGACCGCCTGGTCAATCGAGCGGCATTGGAAGGCGAGCAAAACACCGATGTGCTGATCATCGGCGCCGGCTTCAGCGGCTTGCACACGGCGCTACGCCTGGCCCTGGCCGGCAAACGCGTGACCTTGCTGGAAGCCAGCCGCGTCGCCTGGGCCGCTTCCGGACGTAACGGCGGCCAGGCCATTCTCGGATGGTCCTGTGACATGCCACCGCTGGAAGCCGCGCTGGGACATGAACGCGCACGGCGCTTGTGGGACGGCATGCGCTGGGCAGCAAAAGAGTTGCGCCAATTACCCGTACGCCATGGCTTCGATTGCGACTACCGCCCCGGCCATCTATGGACTTCCGTGATGCCACGCCGGGTCAGCCTCTTGACCGAATGGCAACACGAAGCCAGCCACAAATGGGGGCATGACGGTTTGCGCTTCATCGAGCGCGCCCAGTTGCCCGAGTGGGTGGCCAGCGAGCGCTATCAGGCCGGCTTGTACGACCCCGAAGGCGGGCACCTCAACCCCTTGAAGCTGGCATTGGGGCTGGCCGCCGCGATCGAGAAGGCGGGCGGCGTGATTCATGAACAAAGCAAGGCGTTGAAATATCGCGAGGACGAAAACAGCTACGTGGTCACCACCGACCGCGGTCGCATCCGCGCCGATGTCCTGGTATTGGCCTGCAATGCCTACCTGGACCGACTCGACCCGCAGCTAGCGAGTTGCGTATTGCCCGTGGGCACCTATCAGGTGGCCACGGCGCCGATGTCCGAGGCCCAGGCCACCGCGCTGCTACCGGGCAATGTCTGCGTCACCGACAACCAGTTCGTGCTCGATTATTTCCGCCGCACGCCGGACGACCGGCTGCTGTTCGGCGGCGGCTGCACCTATCTGGGGGGCATGCCCAAGGACATTGCCGGTGCCACCCGGCCGTGCCTGGAAAGGGTGTTCCCCCAATTGAAGGGCATTGAACTGGAGTTCGCCTGGGGTGGGCACATTGACCTGACGCTCAAGCGCACGCCCGACATCGGTCGACGCGGCGAGCTGTACTGGTTGCAGGGCTACTCCGGGCACGGCGTGCTGCCGACCCTTGCCGGAGCCCGGGCGGTTTCCGACGCCATTCTCGGCCAGCCGGATGAGTTGGCGTTGTACCAAGGTTTGACCAATGGCAGCTTTCCCGGCGGAAAATACATGGCAGCACCCTTGGAAGCCATCGGCAAAGCCTGGTACCGGCTGCGCGACAGCATTTGAATCGGCCACTTCTGGAAGCCTTTAGATGGACATGCAAGAAGAGATTTCGGCGCTGGCGATCCTGATCCAGGACCTGCGCAAGCACAAGAAGTACACCTTGAAGGACCTGGCCGACAAGATCGGCCGCTCCGTGGGGTTTCTATCCCAGGTCGAGCGCGGCTTGTCCCGCCCGACGGTGGCGGACTTGACCGCCATCAGCGAGACGCTCGGCGTGCCGACCACCTATTTCTACAGCCTGCCCAAACCCATGGCGCTGCCCTGGGTGACCCGGCCGGATGAGCGCCGCACCCTGTACTACGCCGATGGCATCACCGACATCCTGGTCTCGCCAAAAATGCGCGCGTCCTTTTCCATGCTTGAAAGCCAGCTGGAACCCGGTGCGAGCAGCGGCGACCGGCACATGAAGGACAGCTCGGAGCAGGGCGGTTACGTCCTGGAAGGGGAGCTGACGCTGTGGCTGGATGACAACGACCCGGTGACCCTACGCACCGGCGACAGCTTTCAACTGGCCAGCCATGCCCACTGCCGCTACGGCAACCTCTCGGCCCAACTGACCCGCGTGCTCTGGGTCTACACCTGATAAAAACAAGCAAGGAACAAAACGATGGATGCTGTGTGCTCTGATCTGCTGGCCGAAGTGCGTGGGTTTCGTCAGCGCTACCCCGAGGTGCGCTACGTCGACCTGATTTCCCTGGACATTCCCGGGCATTTCTACGGCAAGCGCTACCCGATCGAAATGCTCGAGAAAGTCGCCGCCGGCAGTGCCCTCAAGTTGCCGCAGAACTGCGTGCTGCTCGGCACCCAGGGCGGGCTGTTCAAGATCGGCGACTACTGCTTCAACGACGGCGATCCGGATGCGCTGCGGCGCCTGGTGCCGGGCACGCTCAAGCTGGTGAGCTGGGAGAAGCAACCCTTGGGGCAGATGCTGATCACCTCCGACGGCACGGAAAAACCGATCGTCTTCGAGCCGCGCGAAGTGTTGGCGCAGGTACTTCAGCGACTCGCTCGCAAAGGCATTTTTCCGGTGGTGGCGTTCGAGCTGGAGTTCTATCTGTTCGACAGCCAATTGCGCGATGGCTTGCCGCAGTTTGCCCGCGACCCGCTGACCGGCGATGCCGATGACCAGCCGAACATGCACATCGAACGCCTATCGCGCTTTGCCCCGGTGCTCGATGAAATGGTCGAGACCGCGCGCGCCCAAGGCATCGATGCCACGGTGATCACCGCCGAACTCGGCCCTGGCCAGTTCGAAATCAATTTCGGTCATCTCGACGATGGCCTGCGCGCCGCCGACTGGGCCGCCTTGTTCTGCCGCAGCACGCGAGGCGTGGCCCTCAAGCACGACTATCGCGCCAGCTTCATGGCCAAGCCTTACTTGCAGCACCCCGGCAGCGGCATGCATGTGCACGTGAGCCTGTACGACGAGGCGGGCAACAACCTGCTGGCGGCGAACGGGCAACAAGCGTTGCGCCATGCGGTAGCCGGTTGCCTGGATGTGTTGCCGCACTGCATGCCGATCTTCGCGCCGAACCACAACGCAATGCGACGCTTGAGCGCCACGGTGAACGTCGCTTCGCGCGCCAGTTGGGGTTTCGAGGATCGGGACGCGTGCCTGCGGGTGCCGGAGTCGGACGCGAGAAACCTGCGGGTCGAACATCGCCTCGCCGGCGCCGACGCCAACCCGTATCTGGTGCTCGCCGCGATCCTGGTGGGAATGGAACAAGGCCTCGAACAAGCTCGCGAACCGATCGCCCCGCTCAACGAAGATCGCAACAGTGGGATCGACTTCCCGCTGGAAATGCTCGAAGCGGTGCAGTCCATGCAAAGCCATCAAAAATTGCGTGAAGGTTTGGGCGCGGAATTCGTCCATGTGTATTGCGAGAACAAGCGCCAGGACCACCTGGCATTCCTGAATGACATCAGTGCCCGCGAGTACCGCTGGTTCCTGTAGTTAAGGTTGTTTCGAGGTTAACCGTAAAAAATATCAGGATATATAACGGCTTAGAGAGTTTAGTAACTGACCGGTTAACGAAAATATCTTGTTACAGGGCGAAACATTGCGTAATATGCGCCCCGCGTTCACCACCACGGTTTATGCATTTTTAAGTCCCGGGCGTCCATCAGCTGCCCGGGATTTTTTTTGCCTGCAGTTTTTCGGTCTGGCATCAAGACTTCGTCCCCAGCACATCGCGGATGTTGTCCACCACATTGCTGTCCTTGATCACATCGCTCAGCCAGCCCTCCAGCGGCATGTTGCCCCATTTGATCGCGCGTTCGATCAGGTAGGGGACAGGGCTCTGGGGCTCGGTCTGCTTGAAGTACTGCGCGATACCCGCCAGCAGGGTGAATGCCTCGTCGCGGGTTTGCGGTGTGGTGCGCAGCGGCGTGACGGGAATGTCTTGCTGTGTCTGGGTCATTGCTGCACCTTCAGGTTGTGCGCCAGCGCTATCGCCGACGACCGGTGTGGGCGCGACAGGGGCCGGGTGTAGGTCGATACCGCGATCCTTGAGCAGTTTCTCGGCCAGTTGGCCGGTGCGGGACAACACGTCGTGGAGCCCGGCAAAACTCGGCGCATCCTGGCCGAACAGCCTGTCGGCGGTGCTCTGCAGTTGCTCGCAGGCATTGAGGCTGGCGGCGATTTCAGCGGCTTTGTGGCGCAGGTGATCGGAATCGGTCAGCACCACCGAACGCTGGAACACCTCGGCGTTGATCTTGCCTTCGTCGAGGGCTGCACGCATGGCCTGGGGGTTCTGCAACGCGAGGTTTTCGACGTGCCGGGATTCGTCATAGCGCAGCAGGCCGTACGCTTGGCCCTGGGTGATGGGCAGCCCACCCACCACATCCGCCAGGGTGGTTTTCATCCACGCCAGGCGGGCCGCGCGTTCATCTACCCCATCCTCGAGGGAAGGGAAGAGGCCGGTCCAGAAATTGTCCAGCAGGCGTTCGGCCAGGGTCAGGCCAAAGGTGATGCCGGTGAAATGGTGCTTGTGCGCCAGGGCTTCACTGAGCCAGGCGACGAGCATCAGGTCCTTGCTCTGTCGAGCCAGGCCCTGGGCAGCCAGGGTGAGGGTCAGGTCCCAGTCCGAAGACTTGAGGTCGGTTTGCCAGTCACCCTGGGTCAGATAATCGGGGTCTGCTCGCCGCGCTTCTTTCACCTGATCGAACAGGGTGGAAAAGCTCAGGTCTTCGCCGCTCCCGCCGTTGATGGGCGCTGTCAGTTCGGCCAGCGAAAGGTCGTTGAGAAATTCAGACATAGGCAACTCGGATCGGAATGAAAGAACACCGTGCCCGCTTTCGCGGGCGCAGTGCTGAAACCGGACCGCTCTCGCGGTCCGTTATTGCCCGGGGTTTACGCGAAAACCTTGTTGGCAGTGCGATCCCAACCACCGGTGACGTTACCGCCGCCCTGGCCGTCGGCACGGCTCTGCTGGGTGTAGGTGGTCTTGATGCGAGCGAAGTTGAAGCTGATTTCTTCGATCGGCAGGTCGCCCACCGCTTTGTCTTCGCCGCCCTGGCTACCGCCAGCGACCGCCTTGACGGAAGACACCACGACTTCTTCCAGGTTGATGGTCAGGTAGGTCACCTTGTCGCCACCGGCGCGGTTGACGTTCAACTGGATCTTGGCGATGTGCGTGCCTTTGCAGCAGGCTTCGAACAGCTTGGCGGAAGCCTTGTCCACGGCTTTGCGGATGCTGAAGTCGCTCAATGCCACACGCTCCGACGAAGCACCGCCCGAAGAGCTGGCAGTCGCGGAGGTCGCCTGGGTGGCGCCGTACTCGTAGCCCAGCACCTCGATCCAATCCTTGTGCTTGTCGTCCAGTACTTCGCCTGGAATGCCGTCGATCTGGATGTATGCGTCAAATGCCATTTTTACTTTCTCCTTACCTTCATTAAAAAGGATGTCACCTGCAAACAGATCACAGCCCTTCGCTTTAACCTCTTTGAATCGATCAACAGAGGCTTGTTGCGCCAACCCGGTTTCGACCCGGGCAGCGGTATTTCTTCATTGAGTGCGGCGTTTCAGTTGAGTGCCCGCACTTCGATTTCTACCCGTCGGTTAGGCTCCAGGCAGCGGATCAGCTGGGCCCTTGGCTGTTGCATGTCGCACTTGACCAGGGGCCTGGTGCTGCCTTCGCCGACGGCCTCGACCAGTTCGCCCGGTACGCCTTTGCCCACCAGATAGGTCTTGATGGTTTGTGCCCGCTGCCGGGAAACCTGCAGGTTGCCCTGGGGATCGCCGAGTTGATCGGCGTGCCCGGCGATGATGATTTTCCCGACGTTGGGGGTGCTCAGAAGCTTGCCGGCGATCGCACTGAGCTGGCCTTGACCTTCATTCTTCAGGCTCTGGAAGTCGGCTCGGCCAAAGGCGAACAAGGTGTCCGACTCCAGCGTGATGGTTTCGATCGAGCGCAACGACTGGGTCAGCAGGCTGTTGATGTAGTTGCGCGAGCTGGAGACCAGGAACGCGTTGTCGAGGATTCGCGGCACGTCCGGCTCGTGGATCTGGTCGCTGTAGAAGTTGATCTGGCGGCTGGCGAACTCATAGTCCGCGGCGGCGACACCGGCGTTGCCGACCTGGCGGGCAATCGCCGGGTACCAGTAGTCCGGGATCTTCGCTTTCAGGAATGCCGGGTCGGCCTTTTCACGCTGGGCACGCGAGAGCATGACGTAGGTGTCCAGTGTCGCCTTGCCGAACTGCGCAATGGACTGCGCCCGGTTGTCATTGGGCAGCGCCTTGGGTTCGACGCTGTCCACGCCGGTCACCGGCATCAATTCCTTGGCATTGCGCTGATAGACCTTGAGGGTGGTCAGCAAGTACAACGAGCGGGTCAGGTTGTCGGCCGTGGGCTTGAGCATCACGCTTTCCAGCCGGTCGAAGTAGCGGCTGCGCACCAGTGGTTCTACCTTGTGGCCTTGATAAAGCCCCAGGCGCATGCGCAGTGGCACACCTTCGTCGTGGTGCTGGGCGTAGTAATGCGCGGTCCAGAAACGCAGGCGATCGAGGGTTTGCCAGGCGGTGTATTGCCCGGTGGCGGAGCGGTCATCGGCGGTCGCCCGGGTCAGTTCTGCCGAGAGGCTGTGCAAGGTGTTCCGGTTGTTCACATACGACCAGCCCAACAGGCTGCACAGCAGCACCGCGACCAGTGCGGCAGCGCCGATCCAGGTCGCTTTGCGCCGACGTTCGCGGTGGTTGGTGGTGTACAGCGCCACCAGGTGCTGGTCGGGAATGATGACTTTGCGGAACAGACTGTTGATGAACAGCGGGCGCGGTTGCGCGTTGCCGTTGGCGAACTCCCGCTCACCTTCCAGCGAGAAGCGTTCGGTCACCTGCCGCGCGTGCCCGCCCGATTCCGGCTGCTCGGCATCGAGGGCGCTGGTGAAATAGAAGCCGCGCAGCAGTTCAGCATTTTGATAAGGGTTGGCGCGCAACAGGGCATCGACGAACAGTTGCAGCCTTGGTTTGAGGGCCGCCAGTTCCAGCGGGAAGCGATACACCGCCGAATCCTGCCGGGTGATCTGGATATCCTGCGTGACCAGTTGCTGGCTCGCCACCTGTTGCCAATAGCTGACCAGTTCATCCATCGCCGCGCCGAAGCGCTGGCCCCAGTCGGCCTGCTCGTAACCTTTGTGGGAGAAGGTCTTGCCCATCACTTCGCCGCGGGCGGTTTCGTCCAGTTGGCGATAGAAGGGGGTGAAACCCGGCACCAGGTCGCACTTGGTGAACACCAGGTAGACCGGCAGGCGCACTTCCAGCAGGGCATGGGTTTCCTGGATGCGTTCGCGCAGGCGCTTGGCGATGCGCTCCTGATCTTCCAGCGAGGTCTGCAGGATGTCGTGGATGCTGACGGTGACGATCAGGCCGTTGAGTGGCCGGCGCTGACGGTGCTGGCGCAGCAGCTGCAGGAACGCGCGCCATTTGCCGGCCTCTTCCTGGTTGTTCATGTAGCGCCCGGCGGTGTCCAGCAGGACGGCCTCGGAGCTGAAGAACCAGTCGCAATTGCGCGTGCCACCCAGGCCTGCGACTCGCACACCTTCGCGCTCGGCGTAAGGGAAATTGAGGCCCGACTGGTAAAGCATGGTGCTCTTGCCTGCCGCCGGCTGGCCGACCACCAGGTACCAGGGCAGGGCATACAGCGCATCCTTTGGATTGCTGCCCCTTGGCTTGTTGCTGTGCAAGCGCTCGATGCTCTGCAACAACCGCTCGCGCAACAGGCTGACTTCCTCGCGATCCGCCGGGCTCGCGTTCAACACGGCCTGATCGGCATCCTCGCGCAGCAGCCCTTCGAGGTTGTGATGCCGGGACACGCCCCGATAGAGCAGCAGCACATAACCGGCGGACAGCAGCAGGAACACGCCGATGCCGGTCAGCAGGCTGTTGAGTGAACTGAAGTCGAACGCACGCCCGATGCCCCACACCACGAAGATCGTGAGGAAAAAGCACACCCCCAGGATGTAGGGTTGATAGCGCAAGAAGTAATACTTGATCTTGTTCATACGGGCTTCGAATCCAGGGCATCGACAAAACGGTCGATAACGTCACCCAACGGGCGGTCGATTTCGGCAAAGGTGTGTTGGCGGTGGTGCTCGTCAAAGGCATCGAATGAGGCCAGCACGTCATAGCTCTGCGAGCGCTCACCGATACCGGTCAGCAGGCGATAGGCATCGCAGGTACTGCGTGAGGCAAAACAGATCAACCGGGGGCGCATGAAATCGTCCGCCAAGAGGTTGATTTGCGGCACGGCGCGCTCCGGGGTCATGTGCGTCAGCCAGGTGACCCACAGATCGGCGGTGGGGTTTTTCAAGCCCCTTTCCGCCGGCAAGGGCAGGGCGATGCCGATCGGCGTTGCCTGGTCGAGGTGCTTTTTCAGGGCCAGCAGCCGGGTCAGCACGGCGTTGGTGACGAACTCCGGGTAGGCGCCTTCCAGCGCGGTACTGATATCGCGCAGGTTGAAATTCACCAGGAATTTGTCATGCACGCGTCGGAACAATTCGAAGTCCTGGCCTTGCAGCGGGCGCAGGGCCTTGATGCGCTCGAACAGCGCCGAAGTGCTTTCGCCCTGGACGGCCATGTGCAGCAGCGGCCTGATCTGCCCGCAGAACAATTCGCCCAGGGTGAACGGATTGACCAGCGGCTCGGCTTCGCTGGCCTTGAGGGTCTGGAAAATGAAAAACGGATAGCGTCGCCCACTTGAATCCCGGGAGCTGATCAGCCCGCCCAGCAACCAGTTGCCGCTGCGTGCGCGGTAGCTGAAAAAGCACAGCGGCAAGGCGTCGAACAGCTCGCGCCAGTCTTCGCGATGCTGCAGGGCGGCCAGTGCGCCTTGCAGCCAGCCGTCGAACTCGCAGACGTCGTCGCCCGCACCTTGCAGGCTGACGAAGTCCGGGCTCGCGGGGACCTTGCCGAAGCAGCCGATCATTGGCCGCTTCCCGGGTTCAGGTTCTGGCGGCTCACAGCGGGCGAGCCTCTGCGCCATTGAGTGCACTCAAGGCCTTGACGTTGGCCAGGTCGGTCAGCTTGACGCCGCCGTAGTTGCGCACGGCGAGGCTGACCGGGCCACTGCCGGTGTTCCAGCTGAAGCGTTGCTGGATACCGTCCAGGTCGCTGACCCGGGCGCTGTCGTTCATGCGCAGCAGGCCCCAACGGCCCGGGTAGTCGAACACCGTGATGCGCTCGCCGCTCAGGGTCACCACATCCAGGCGTGCGCCCGGCGTGTTAGTGGTGCCCGGCCACGAGAAACGGCTCCAACTGGTCCTGCCGTTTCGGTAGTGCTGCTCCTGGCCGTCGAGGGTGAAGATGATGTCGGTCAGGTTGGCGGAAGGTTCGAGCATGATCTCGAAGCCGTTCTCGCGGTCCGACAGGCTGGCGATCACCTGGCCCAACGAACTGGCCTTGTCGATGCTGTTGACCATGTTCGGGTTGACCAGCGGCGTGGCCTTGCTGTCGCTGCTCATCCCCAGGCCTTCGCCACCGGACAGATTGCCGATCTCGTTGCGCTTGAAGTTCGGCAGCAGCCCGGATTCCGGGTCGACGAAACGCTGCAGATCCTTGACCGAGGCTTCATTGCGGCTACCTGGCGCGATCGGATAACGGTGCGCCATGACCTGCTCCCAGGGCTTGGCGATCTGCTGCGCCCAGGCTTTGGCAATCTGTTGGCCGGCCGGGTCGCGCAGGGTTTCCCAGGCAAACTGGATCGGCAGGCTGAACAGGCCCTGCAGCGAATCGGACAGGCTGCCCTGGCTGGTGTCGACGGTGGTCTCGACGTAGTTGCGCACGCTGGTCACTTCGCTCGGCTGGCCTTCGAGGGTTTCACTGATCAGCTGCTTGCTGCTCTTGCCAACGTCCTGGGAGCGCTGGATGTTGTTCATCCGCACCTTGAGTTTGCGCAAGGCCGCGAGGTAGCGGTCCATGATCGTGCTGTCGGCGCCTTCGGCGTTTTGCACGGCGAACACCCGCGATACCGGTTCGAAGCGCTTCGCCAGGCTGCCGTCGTCGACCGCCGGCAGAGGCGATACCAGCGCACCGCGCGCTGTGTTCTTGCCATCGAAGATCCCGCTGACGCTGCTCCAGAACCCGTCATCGGGCTTGCTGCCTGCTGGCATGGTTTCGCGGGGGGCAGGGACGTCCCATTGGGTGTTGTCGTTGACCGCCACCAGGAGGGTTTTCACCGGCGAGTTCTGCACGTCGCTGAGCAGCGACAGTTGCTGGGTAGCATTGGCCATGTCGGTGAAGTGACGAACGCCAACGCTGTCGACAAAGCCGTACCAGGCCTGGGTGTAGTCGCGCTTGTAGCGCGTCATGAACTCGCGGATGAAGTTGGCTTTCTGCACGATGCTGTCGCCGCCTTCGCCATCGAGCACCCAGTCCGTTTCGTTTTGCAGGTTGCCCGACACCAGCTTGATCAGCTCTGGCTTGACGAACTGCTCCCAGCCCTGGCGGGTGAAGATCGCCGGGACCGCTTCGCTGCCATACAGCAGCTGACGGCCGGGCAGCGGCACCAGGTCGCTCAGGCCGATGGCCGGGAACTGACGGCTGGATTCCAGTTGCAGGCGCAGGTATTCGCGGTCCACCAGCGAGCTGGAAATCATGAAGGACTTCAGGCTGTTGCGGGTTTCGCTGATGAGCTGCTCGTTACGCGACAAGGCGGGTGCCTGGCCATTCTTGAGCAACTGCACGTAGACCGGCGAGTTGTCCTCAATCACCTCAATGCTGACAGGATGGTCGGCACTGGCGGTATTGGCCCAGGCCACCGGCAATGCAGCACCGACGAATTCCGGGTCCGGGTGGGTGCCCGGTTGCGTGAGCATCAGGTAGAGCTTCAGCGCGTTATAGGACTCGATGATGGAGGCGACTTGGCGCTCATCCAGACGGCCGAGCATTTCTTCGGACAACGACAGCCCGCCGGTGGTAGCCGACAGATCCGCGGCATCGCTCGCGGTGGCAGGGTTGCGCAGCGCCGTCAGCGCTTCGCCCCGTACCTTGTTCGCGGCACCCTTGGCGGCACCGGTCAGGCGGCTGGCGACATCAGCGCTACTGCGCGGCAGGTTGTTCAAGCGGGTCGGCAGTTTCTGGCCCGCGCGGGCTTTGGTTGAGTCGGCCTTGTTTGGCGCGGGCGCAAAGCTGTTTTGCGCATCCATGGTCCGGGCGAACTCATTGAAGGCACGCATCTGCAATTGCAATTGCAAGGTGACGGGTTCCAGCGCCTGGGTGCGCAGTTGCTGCAAGTAAGCGGTCTGCGCAACGAGGTAGATGTCGTCACCACGATAGAGACCGGCGCTCAACTGCAGCGGCACGCCGTTGGCACGGTGCTTTTCGATGGCTGTGAGTTGCTCGCGCAGCAGCTCCAGGCCCTGGCCCGAGGCGAGTAACCCGGCGCGGTCAGGGGACTGTTGCAGTTCGGTCAGTTGCTCGCGCAATGCAGCCAGCCACTGACGGTTGTTCTGGTACGACAGGGCTTGCCAGCCAATGAACGCAACCCCGGCCAGTACCGCCAGGCCCAGCAGGGCAGGGCTGGCGGAGTTGTTCTTGCCCAGGCGCGACTGATAGAGGGTCAGGTCGCGATCGGGGAAGATCACCCGACGGAACGTGTCAGTGATGAAGTAGCTGCGGTCGCTGATTTTCCTGCCGCTGCTTTGCTGCGGTTGCTCAGGCTCCGCTTGCAGGGCGAACGACTCGGCCAGGTCGTCTTCATACACCTGGCTCAGTTGCTGGTCGGTCTGCAGGGCGCTGGTGAAATACAGCCCGCGCAGCAACAGTGGCGCACCGCCGCGACGGGTTTCGGCGAAGTGCTGGAGGAACTGCTCCAGCACCCCCGACAGCTCGGCGAAATAGTTCGGAAAGTTCAGCAGCGCACTGTCGGCATCGGCACCCAGGGCAATCATCTGGGCGTCGACGTGGCGACGTATATGACCGTGGAGGTTGGCCAACTTGGCATCCAGCACCGGGCGCAGGCCCTGGTTGCGGATCTCGGACAAACCGAAGGTCATGCCCAGCGGTTGCTGGCGTTCGTTCAAATCCAGGCCTTCAAAGGCCTGGCTGAAGCCGGGCAGTTGATCGGTCTTGCTCAGCATCAGGTAGATCGGTGGATTGGCGTCCAGGCAATCATTGTATTCCTCGATGCGCGACACCAGTTGTGCGGCGAGTTCGTTGCGCTCGGCCGTGCTGCACGCCAGCAGTTCAGGCAGGCTCACCACCAGCACCAGGCCGTTGACCGCGGCCTTGCTGCGCTGCTTTTTCAGCAGCCGCAGGAAGGCGGCGAACTCACTGGCCGACGGGTCGTCTCGCAGGTAACGGCCGGCCGTATCGATCATCACGGCCTCGGGGCTGAAATACCAATCGCAATGCTGGGTGCCGCTTTCGGTGTCGTTGGCGCTGCTGGCAATGCTGGCGGACAGGCCCGAGCGGGTCAGCAACGAAGTCTTGCCGGCCGCGGACATGCCGATGACCAGGTACCACGGCAGATCGTAAAGCGCCGACGAGCCGCCGCCACCGGCCGAACGATCGGTGCGCAACATCGCGATGGCGTGCTTGAGGCGTTCGCGCAGCACGTGCTGATCGCGGAACTCACCCGAGGATTTGAGCGAACGATCGACTTCGATCTGCACCAGGTTCTCAAGGTTGTGCTCGGCGCGGATGCGCTTGTACTGACGCAGCACAATGATCAGCAGGTAGAAGGCGCTGATCAGTGCCATCGCCTCCAGCGCATAACCGCGCAGCCAACTCACGTGCGGGGCCACGAACCAGCAAACCGCCAGGCTCGCCAGCCACAGGACGGGGACGAGGAACCAAAAACTTTTCAACGAACGCAATAATGTCTTCATGTCTTCCTGACTCGGTTACCTGACCTGTGCTCAGGCACTGAACAGCTGGCTGATTTGTTCGGACAACGCGGCTACGTCTTTGCCCAGCAGCCAGTCCAGCGTCAGGTAGACACCCGCGCAGACCAGCGCAATCAGCGCCAGGTAGAGCCACAGGGGAACCTCATGGCGCAGCATCTGCGAAACCTGGTCGGGCAACGCCCAGTCAGGCGAGAGGGCCTTGGGGGTCTTGCGAAAACGTGCGATGTCCTGGCCGAGGGTATTGGCCAGGTAGCGCAGCTGGTCCTTTTGCCCGAGGCTGAACTTGCCTTCGAAACCCAGGGCCAGGCACAGGTGGTAGACCTCGAGCACATCGAGGTTCTGTTTCACGTCACCACGCAGCGCATCGATCTTTTCGAAGAAGCCCTCACCGGCCAGGTGCACGCCGAAATAGCGGAACTGCAAGGGTTGCAGTTCAAAGTGCCGCCGCAGTTCGTTGTCCCCGGAGCGCAACACGCTTTCATCGAGGAACGCACACAGGGCGTACTGGGTGTCCTTGACCTGTTCCACGCTGTAGTTGGCGCCACGGGCATCGAGCTCCAGCGCCTTGAAGAAGCTGTCGACGCTCGCCTCGAAGGCGCTGACCGACGTCACCTGGCGACCCTTGCGCACGATCAGCGCCATGCTGATGAAGTCCTGCACCAGGTCCTTGAGCGTCGGTTTTTCACGGGCGGCGGCAACGGCGCCTTGCATTACGGCTTCGGTCATTTGAGTACCGCCATCAGTTCAAGCTTGAGGTTGGTGAACGCGCTGGGCGCATAGAAAGAGATGGCCTGGGCACTCATCATTCGCTCATACACCCGGCCATGGGGCTCGATGGAGAAGTAGTGATTGTCCAGTCGCACCGGAATCGCATTGGGCAGGCGGGTCGAATGATTGAGGGTGACGCCCGGCATGGCGCTGTTGACCACCACTTCGATGTCTTCCGGCGAGCCGACCTTGAACGCCCGTGGCACCAGTTCCAGCAGGCTCGCGCCCGGCATGTCGGCGTGCACGGAAATGTAGAAATCCGCCTCCGCCAGCCGTGGATCGTGCAGTTGCCCTTGCCAGTAGGAGGGTTTGGTCTGGGTCAGGTTGATCACCACACACTGGTTCGGCACCACGTTGTCGAGCAGCACGCGAATCATTTCGTCGAGCCTGACCAGCGACGCCGCCGGGTCGTGGTGGTCGTACTCGGGAATGTCGTTGAGCTGGGTGTCCAGCGAGAACGTCAGCAAGCCGCCGGCGAGTTCAGCCAGGAACAGATACAGGCGCTCGGGGTGCAGGCGCGGGTGCGCGAGCAGGTGCGCCAGGGCCGGGTGGGCACGGTTCACCGTGTTCAACAGCCAGAACAGGGTCACGTCGCTCGAGCCAAACTCAGCGATCTGGTCCGCGCGCTCGCGACGCCGACCCGACAGCGCCTTGCTCTTGGATTGCAGGGCGCCGAGCAAACGCTTGCCCAGGCCGATCAGGGTGTCATGGGTGCCCAGGTGCAACGTCGGGTGCACGAAATGCCCGTCGAGGTTGAAGCCGCCGATGTTGTTGCGTGACAACCGGGCGATCGGGCACCAGGTGTAGCCATCGAGGTTGTCGCCGTCGATCAGCATCACCACGTTCAGGCGCAGGCTGGTGATTTCGTTTTCCAGGTCGCCTTCGTTGAGGTCCGGCAAGGTGTCGAACTGCTTGCGAAAACGTCGCCCGGTCTTCTGCTCCTGGCCGTCTTCGACGTAGTTCAGGCCGAAGGGCTCCGGCAGTTTCAGCGCGGCGTAGACCTTCAGGTCGTTACCCTTGAGCAGGTCCTTCAGGTCGCGGGCGGCCGGCAGCGGATCGTGCTGCGGCGCGTCGAACAGGCTGCCGTCGGGAAACACCAGTTTCAACCGCTTGAGCTGCAGGGAGCCGGTGGCGAGGGCTTCCTCGTCCACTTCCAGCAACTGCACGCCCCAGTGAAAGGGTGTGTTGCGCAGGGTCGCCTGCGCCAGCTGATGCTGGTGGAACTCATCCTGATACTGGAAATGCTGGGGCAAAAGGAACATGCCTTCGGACCACATCACCCGGCTTTGCTTACTCATTGAGCGCCTTCCAAAAATGAATTCAATTTCGAGTCCACGGCTTTTTGCGCAGAGGCACTGGCCTGGTCCTGGGCCTTCTGCACCACGACGTCCTGCACGCGCTCGGTCAGCGTCGGCTCGGCCGGCTGGTCGGGTAGGGCGGCGGCTTTGGCCAGTTGCTCCTGGGTCTTGGGTTTGTCCAGGACGTCGACGCCACTGACGGCGGACACCTTGTTGTTGTCTACCAGCACCCGCAGACCGTCGGAGGAGAACCAGATGCCGTCCTTGCGCAGGGAGTTGGCGTCAAACGCGACCTTCCAGCGGCTGTTCTCGTCGGTGCGGAAAAACGCGGCGACGCCGACATAGCCGGTGGCCTTGTTCAGCGGCCACTTGTCGACCTGGCCCATGCCCGGCAGCAGGGTGATTTCGCGGTTCTCGATCAGGGTATTGCCGAGGGCTTTTTGCGGGTCGTCCCACAGTGTGTCGGCGTCGACCGACGCAAAGCGCTCCAGTGAGGTCAGCTGGTACACGCGCAGCACCACCGAAAGCGGTTGGCCGGACGCGTCGGGATTGAGCTGGTTGCCGCCGTCGGAGGTGAGGATGACCTTCTCCTGGTCGTCGAACAGCATGTCGCCCGCCCAGGTGTCGTCGACACGTTTGCCGACCCGGTCGGTGACGCCGCAGGCGCTCAGTACCGCCATCATCGCCACCGCCGTCAGGCATTTGGCCAACGCCGTCTTTTCGAGACGCTTCCCTGAATTTTTCTTGTCCATGACCACTACCTGTAGATGCCCGGTCAGCACAGGCGATAGGCGAAATCGCCGTCGCTGCCCAACTCGATGTTCAGACTCTGGATCGGTTTGTCCTGCGCCATGCGCTCAAGGACCCGCTGCGCCAGTTCCGGCATCAGGGTCTTGGACAAAATGTTGTCGATGTTGCGAGCGCCGCTGTCGACCTCGGTGCAGCGCGAGGCAATGGCTTTTACCAGCGCCTCGTCATAACCGAGGACGGCCTGATGATTGCGCTCGAAACGCTGGCGAATGCGCGCAAGCTTGAGCGAAACGATGCGCTCCAGGATCGCGTCCTGGACCGGGTAGTAGGGGACGATGGTCAGGCGGCCGAGGAAGGCCGGCTTGAACACCTGGTTCAGCTCGTCACGCAAGCCTTCAACGATTTCTTCGGGCTGCGGTTGCGGCTGGGCGTTCAGGCACCACTGCATGATGCGCTCGGTTCCGGTGTTGGACGTGAGGATGATCACGGTGTTGCGGAAGTTGATCTCGCGACCTTCACCGTCGTCCAGCACGCCTTTGTCGAATACCTGGAAAAACAGTTCGAGCACGTCCGGGTGGGCCTTTTCCGCTTCATCGAGCAGCACCACGCTGTAGGGCTTGCGTCGCACGGCTTCGGTCAGCACGCCGCCCTCGCCATAACCGACGTAACCTGGTGGCGAACCCTTGAGGCTGGAGACGGTATGGGCTTCCTGGTACTCGGACATGTTGATGGTGATCAGGTTACGCTCGCCGCCGTACAGGGTGTCGGCCAGGGCCAGTGCGGTTTCGGTCTTGCCGACGCCGCTCGGGCCGAGCAACAGGAACACGCCGATGGGCTTGTTCGGGTCTTCCATGCGGGCGCGGGAAATCTTGATGCGCTTGCCGATTTCCTGCAGCGCGTGGTCCTGGCCGAGCACCCGCTCGCCCAGCAGCGCAGGCAGGCGCTGCACGGTGTCGATTTCGTCGCGCAGCATCTTGCCCAGGGGGATGCCGGTCCAGCCGGAAATCACTTCGCCGATGGTGCCGCCATCCACCAGGGCATGCACCAGGGGTTGCTCACCCTGGACGCTGGCCAGTTCAGCGCGCACTGCGGCAATTTCTTGTGCATCCGGTGCCTGATTGACCGGGTGGCTGAGGGCGCCGAGCTGTTCCACCAGTTGCAGCTCGCGTTGCCACTGTTGCTCGAGGGCATCGCGGGTCTGCTGTTCGGTCAGCAACTCGGCGTTCAGGGTGGCCAGGCGACGGGCATGGTCGCTGCCTTTGGCGGCTTCCTGCTGCAGTACCGAGATTTCCGCCTGCAGGTTGTCGATCTGGCGCTTGCAGTCTTCCAGCGGCCCCGGCTGCGCCGATTGCCCCAGGGCGACCCGGGCGCAGGCGGTGTCCAGCACGCTGACGGCCTTGTCCGGCAGTTGGCGTCCGGTGATGTAGCGATTGGACAGGCGCACGGCCTGCACCAGCGCTTCGTCCATCACCGTGACCTTGTGGTGCTCCTGCATCTTGGCCAGCAAGCCGCGCAGCATGTGGATCGCCTTGTCTTCGTCCGGCTCTTCGACCTTCACCACCTGGAAGCGGCGGGCCAGGGCGGCATCCTTCTCGAAGTATTTCTTGTACTCGGCCCAGGTGGTTGCCGCGATGGTGCGCAGCTCGCCCCGGGCCAAGGCTGGCTTGAGCAGGTTGGCGGCATCGTTCTGCCCGGCCTGGCCGCCCGAACCGATCAGGGTGTGCGCTTCGTCGATGAACAGGATGATCGGGTGCAGGCTGCGCTTGGTTTCTTCGATCACCGACTTGAGGCGGTTTTCGAACTCGCCCTTCACCCCGGCACCGGCCTGCAACAAGCCCAGGTCGAGGGTGTGGATGGCGACGCCCTTGAGCACCGACGGCACGTCACCCTGGATGATGCGCAGGGCCAGGCCTTCGACCACGGCGGTCTTGCCGACGCCGGCTTCACCGGTGAGGATCGGGTTGTTCTGGCGGCGGCGGGTGAGGATGTCGACCATCTGCCGCACTTCGAACTCGCGACCGAGCACCGGGTCGATCCGGCCTTCGCGAGCGCTTTGCGTGAGGTTGATGGTGTATTGGTCCAGGGCCGGTGTCTTGCCATTGCCCTTGACCGTGCTGGCGACATCACTCGGCGGTTTGGCCAGGGCCGATTCGGCGCTGCCTTCCACCAACGCGTTGAGGTTCACGCGCAGATCGTCGGCGTTGATTTTCTCAAGCTCAGCCGCACCCGCGATCACCACCCGGCGCAGTTCGTCGTCATCGAGCAAGGCCTGCAACAGATGGCCGGTGCGGATCTGCGCCTGGCCGAACTCGATGGAGGCCAGGACCCACGCCTGTTCGATCAGGCGGGTCAGGTGCGGCGACAGCGCCGGGGTGCGCGTATTGCCTTTCTTGAACGTCCCCAGTGCCGTGACCAGTTGCGCCTGCAAGCGCTCAGGCACCACGTCGTAATGACGCAGGATGGCCGGCAGGTCGTTGTCGTGGCTGTCGAGCAACTGCAACAACAGGTGCTCGATCTCGACATCGTAGTGGTGTTCCGACAGGCACAGGGCCGCAGCGCTTTCGGTGGCGGCACGGCTGGTGTCGTTGAGCTTGGCAAACAGGGACTTCAGGTTCACAGGGAGACCCCATCAAAAGGAATGTGGAAGAGGGCGCAGCGGGAAGGTTCAACATCGACGCCCGGTCGCTTGAGCCAGCCGAGCCGGCCCAGGGAAACGGTGCCCAGGCGGGCGAGCGGTACGGCCTTGGGTTTGAGCTTGGGTGCCAACTGGAAGTCGAGTTCCGCACCGACATAGAAACGCACCAGTTCCACCAGTTTTTGGTAGTCCTCGGTGCCTGGCTTGAAGCGTTGATAGTCGGCCAGCTCCAGTGGACCCAACTCGATGCGCACGCACGACTGGTAGTCCCAGACCCGGTTACCGGCGACGGCGCTTTGCCCGAGCACGGCGTTCTTGCGCCCCAGCTGCGTGCACTGGCTGGCGTCGAGTTTCAGCCAGCGACCGGCAAACGGCTTGACCTTGAACGGCAGCGAAAAATAGAAAGACAGCATCGCTTCCAGGTTCAGCGCGTTGCGCGGTTTCTGCGCGAACAGTCCGGAGAAATAGCTGAACAATTCCCGGTGCAGGGGCGAGCCTTGTCTGTCGAATTTCTGCTTCTGCGCCTCGGGGCCGAAACCCACCAGGTTGAGCAGGTAGCGATCGAAATCCGAGGTGCCGTTGCGTTCGTACTCGATGTAGAACTTGTACTTTTGCCAGGCCTCGTAGAACAGCGTGGTCATGCGGTGCGAAAAGATGTCGAGGAACGCGTGGGCCGCGTCATCCCGGTACTGGATGTGCCGCTCGATCAACAGCTCGGTGTACGGGCGCGGCAATACGCCCGACGGCCCGACCAGCCCCATGAAGGTCACTTGCATCTCGGACAGCGGCAGGCCGGCCACGGACACCTTGCCTTCACGCTCGAACTGCAGATCGCTGACTTCACTGGCCGGGAAGTTGAGCGACAGCTGCGAGCGAAAACGCAAAGGGTCTTCGTGCGGTCGGGTCTGCAGGTCCATGCGCCCGGTTCTGCTGTAATGCAGGCGAAGCAAGCGCACCAACTGGAAAAACTCGAATCGGTGCGGCTCAGCCCTTGCCTGGTCGATCAGACCAGGGGTTGATCGCCGGTTCGCGGTGGCCATTGGACGACTCTCTTTTCGCGCTGCAAGGTGCGAAGGGTTAATTGGGTAAAGCTGTTCATGGAGCAGTACTGACCAAAGAAGTGATCGAGCACCATGCCGAACAGAAACACACCGCTGCCGGTGTATTGGCTTTCATCGAAGTTGAGGGTGATGCCAACACCACGGACGAAGTTCGGGCGCGGGTGGCCTATGCGCGCGACCACAGGCTCGCTGCTCACCGAGACGATGCCGTTGATCTGTTTGCGGATCGCCGACACATTGCGGTAGTTGTAGAGCGACAACAGCTCCAGCAGCACTTCGCGGCCACGGGACACAAGCGACATGTGGTTGAGCGAAAGGTGCGAAATCAGCCGCCAGATCACGCCGTTGCCCAAGGGCACGCGCGCGGTGGCGGTAGGCTTGCGCAGGCAGCGGATGTCCTTGATCACCGAGTTGCCCGGGATATTGAAATCGCCGCGCTCACCCCCGAACGGCAACAGCAGGGGCAGGTCACGGTTGCTGCAGGTCAGGCGGATGCTCAACGCATCGTTGTTGGCCTCCATCAGGCCCAGCTCGCGATCCACGATTCGGATAAACACGTTCGAGCCATCGCGCTGGCCGCCCTGTGCCGCACGGCGCCGGGCCATCCAGAAACTTTGCCCCGGGCCCTGATCGCCGCGGGGTTCGAAAAACGGATGACAGGTGCCGACCTGATCGATACCGCCGACCTTGCGAACCCGTCGTACGCGGTCGATGGACACCACCTCGGCCGAGCCTTGCAGGCGCACATCCGGCGTCACCGCGTACTCGTGCTGGGCGTGGGTCAACTTGATCGGCTCGGCCTGCTGGCGGAACAGGTTGATGATCGGCGTGCAGTTGAGCTTGAAGTTATTGCGCCCGATGTTCTGCGTCAGGCGCGCGAGGCGGTCGCTCAGGTCGTAGTCGGAAAAGTAGAAGTTGACCTCGACTTTCTCGATCTCCTTGCCCGCCAGAATCCGTGCAAAGCCCGACAGGTCGAAGAACATGAACTTGTCGGGGAAGGTGAAGTATTCGTGCAGCAGGCGATAGCCGAGGAACGAACGCTCGGAGTAGTCCACCAGGCCTTCGTCAAGGCTGTAGCCGACGGCTTTCAACGCGTTGGCCGGCAACACGACCTCACGGCTGCGGCCCTGATCGTCGAAGGTCAGCGTGGCCTTGGCCAGGTTGTTGAACAGCAGCTCGTACAGTTGCAGCATCAGCGTGCTTTCGCCGTCGAGGAAGAACCGCAGGCTGTCCAGTTCCAGCTTGCCGAACTTCACATCGGAAGTGGCCACCAGGCCGATGCGCAAGCGTGCGACCAGGTCAGCGCTGTGGCCGTTGAACGCCGAGCGTTCCATCTCGATGAACGAGGCCTGTTGCACCGCCACCGGCCACAGCTCGACCGGGTAGCAGGTGCGGAATTTACACACCACGCCATCGATCGGATTGGCACTGAGTTCGGTATGCCGGGGCACACGGAACGCTTCGGTGACTTTCTCCTGCTTGCCCAGGTTGAACTCGACGATCGACATCGACGGGGTAGGGCGCAGGTAATGCGGGTACAGCACCTCGAGAAACGACTCGACGATTTCCGGCAGCTCGTCGTCGAGTTTTTTATGCACCCGCGCCGACAGGAACGAGAACGCTTCGATCAGGCGCTCAGTGTGCGGGTCTTCACAGTTATCGCCCTCGATGAGCAACCGCGAAGCGATTTTCGGATACTGGCTGGCGAACTCCTGGCCCAAAAAGCGCAGGTGCGACAGTTCCTTTTCGTAATAGGGCAGCAGATCGTCGAGCATCAGTTGAGGTTCTGCACTTTGTATTCCTGGGTATTGACCTGCAGCACCGCGTCGAAGGACACCTGGCGGGTGACGTCTTGCAGGCGCAGGACCGCGTCCACGCGAAAGGTCAGCATGCGTTGGCCGGTCTGTTGGGCGAGCAGTTGCACCTTGACGCTGCGAAAGCGCCGGTCGCCGACCGTGATGGCCTTCTCCAGTTGCCGCTGGATCAGCAGGCGATCCTTGGGATCAAGCACACTGCGACTGGTGAAGTCCGGCATGCCATAGTCGAGGATGCTGCCGTTCAGGTTGGCGAAACCGTCCAGCTCGTTGGCGATCAGGGACTGGCGAGTGTTGACCAGGACTTCCAGGTCGCGAACGATGCTGGCCTTGTAATCGGCCAGCGAACACAAGCGTTGCGATGACGCTTCGATGGACTGATGCGGACGATCGTCCAGCAATCGGTCCAGCAGCGATGGCAACAGCTTGTGTTGACTGGTCATGTTGCCTCCCTGGCAAAGTTGGTGATCAGGCGCGAGTCGATTGCGGCAGTTCGGCAACCAGGCGCAACGAAGCGGTCAGTTCGTCCAGTTGGTAGTGCGGGCGCAGGTAGGTCACGGCCTTGTACACCCCCGGCTTGCCCGGCACTTCGAACACTTCGGCGCGGGCTTCGCGCAACGGGAACTTGGCCTTGGCTTCCTGGCTGGCGGTATCGTCCAGCAACACGTAGCTCGACAGCCACTTGTTGAGGAACAGCTCGACGTCCTTACGCGAGGCGAAGCTGCCGATCTTGTCGCGCATGATCGCCTTCATGTAGTGGGCGATGCGCGAGGTGGCGAAGATGTACTGCAACTGCGCGGAAAGCCGGGCGTTGGCGTTGGCAATGTCGGTGTTGTACTGCTTCTGCTTCTGCGTCGACTGAGTGCCGAAGAACGCCGCGTAGTCGGTGCCTTTGCAGTGCACCAGCGGAATGAAACCCAGGTCCGACAGCTCTTTCTCGCGGCGATCGGTGATGGCGATTTCGGTCGGGCACTTGAGGGCGATTTCACCGTCATCGGTCTTGAACGTATGCGTTGGCAGGCCTTCCACCAGACCGCCACCCTCGACGCCACGGATCGCCACGCACCAGCCGTAGCGGGAAAACGCATCGGTGACCCGGGTGCCCAACGCGTAGGCGGCGTTCATCCACAGGTACTTGTTGTGGTCGCGGCCATCAACGCTTTCGACGAAGTTGAATTCCTCGACCGGCGTGGTATCCGGGCCGTAAGGCAGGCGACCGAGCACGTGGGGCAGGGTCAGGCCGACGTAACGCGAGTCTTCGCTGGCGCGGAACGACTTCCACTTGGCGTATTCGACGGTGTCGAAAATCTTCGCCAGGTCCCGTGGGCCGGACATGTCGGTGAACGAATCCCAGCCGAACAGCTCAGGCGAAGCCGCCGAAATGAACGGCGCATGGGCAGCCGCAGCGACGTGGGAAATCTCTTCGAGCAGGTACATGTCTTCCGGGCTGCGGTTGAACTCGTAGTCACCCAGCAGCATGCCGAACGGTGCACCACCGAAGGTGCCGTATTCTTCTTCGTAGATCTTCTTGAACAGCGCGCTCTGGTCGAATTCGGAAGCGGCCTTGAGGTCGCGCACCAGGTCTTTTTTCGACGCATTGAGCAGGTTAATCTTCAGCGTGGTGCTGGTCTCGGTCTGGTCGACCTGATACTTCAGGCCGCGCCAGGACGCTTCCAGCTGCTGGAATTCACTGGCGTGCATGATCTCGTTCATCTGCTCGGAGAGCATCGCGTCGATCTCGGCAATGCGCGCATCGAGCACGGCGATCAGGTCCTTGCTCGGCGTCATTTCGCCTTCCAGGATCTGGTTGACCAATTCACCGATCAGGTCGCGGGTGCGGGTCCGTTCGGTCTCGGAACGGGCCACGCGGCTTTGCGAAATGATGCTGTCGAGCAACGAGGATTGCGCGGTGAAGCTTTCCACTTCAACCAGCGAGCTGTCCTGTTGAGTCACGGTTTGCTTGTCGTTCATCGTCAGGCTCCTACGCTTTGTCGTCGGTGGCTGGCACGGCGGCTTCACGGCCGAATTCCTTGCCCAGGGTTTTCAACTTCTCGGTGTTCTGCAGCACGTCCATCAGCAGTTCTTCGAGCTTGTCGTTGCCGCCCATCTTGTTGCGCAGGTCCGCCAGCTTGTTGCGCACTTCCAGCAGCTTGCGCAGCGGCTCGACCTGCTTGACCACGTTCTGCGGTTCGAAGTCTTCGAGGGCGTTGAAGTTGAGCTCGACCCCCAGTTGCGTGCCGTTCTTGGCCAGGGTGTTGTCGACGCGGTAGGTCAGGCGCGGCTTGATGCCCTTGAGCACGCCGTTGAAGTTGTCGCGGTCGATGAAAATGAACTTGCGGTCCTTGAGCTTCGGCAGCGGCTCCAGCGGGTTACCGGAGAAATCGCCCAGCACACCGACGACAAAGGGCAGCTCTTTCTTTTCCTGAGCGTCACCGATATCCACGTCGTAGGTGATATGGACCCGAGGCGCGCGAACGCGGTCGAGTTTGTGCTGGGTACTTTCCTTCTTCGCCATCGTGATCTCCTGTGCGAACAATTCGCTGCAAGTCGTTTGCGTGTCGGTTCAATGGGTGGCCGAGCGCGTTACATTCCTTCGATCGTCAGCAGCAGGCGCTGACGAATTTCATCGTTCATTTCCATGATGTTTTCGTGTCCCACCAATTCTTCGAAGCTGGTGTTGCCGGCGATCTGGGTGCTGCTGCGGATCACCGCCTCGTCGGGCAACTGCGAGCGCACCGGCGAGCTGATGACGCAGAAGGGCAGGTCGCCGAAGTCTTTCAAGCGTTCGAAGGTGACGGGAAAACGCAGGCCTTCAAGCAAGCGGCTGATGCCGGGGGACTTGCTCAGGCAGTAGAACAGCACCAGGTAATGCACCACGAAGCGGTACAGCTCGGCGCTGCTGCGATTGGGGTCGTTGATGACGGTGCGAAAACGGGCCAGGTCGAACGAACTGAACCCGACCACCCAGCGCACAGGGCTGGTGATGCGAATGGACTGGCCGCTTTGGGACAGCACCTTGTCGTACTCCAGCGCAAACAGTTGCGGGGTGGTACTGAGCAGGTTGAGGGGCACTTCGAGTTCGTTGACCAGTTGGAACGGAGCGGCCGAGCCGATGCGGTCGTAGAGCGCCTTGAGTTCCTTGAAATGGTGCTGGGTCTCACGACCGCTGCTGCGCTGCGCACCTTGCAGGTATTCACCGAAAAACGTCTGCGGACGGATCAGCAAAGCCAGGGTCGCCAGGTAGTCCGAAGCCTGCGCCTTGAGCGCGTCAGAAATGGCCCGGGTCTGGCTTCGCAGCTTGATCAATGCTTCAACATCAAAAAACGTCTGAGTCATCGGTAACTTCGTCCTTGAACACTTCGCGACGACTACCCGGATATACAGGGGAGTACGGGCGCAGTGACTAATTTCTCGACCAGTTCACAGTTGTGATCGCTGATGTTTGACATCAAGAAATCACACTGCCAGGAATCATTGGGAGTGCGATGCTGGCATATGGATATCGAGTTGCCAGTAACGTCGTGTATGGCAACGGGATGTGTAGGAAAGTTCCTACGAGGCGCGGATTTTTTCTTTTTTTTGTGACCTGCCGCAATGATGTCTGCTTGCCACTATTTGCCGGATGTCCATGGCTCAAGTGCCTGAAACCCAATGGATTCAATGGTTTCCGTAAGAAAATGGATCCAATTTTTAACTAAAAAAAATTGAAAAAAGGTGAACCGGTTCACCTAATGCCCGCTTGATTATCCGGTAAGGAAAAAATTGAAGGATAAGTGTCATATTACTGGCACGAAGTGATGGCATCCCGAGATATCCGTGGATATACAAGGCGACCTTGCGCTGTTGAACGAGTGTTCGGGCAATACGGAGTTACATATCGCCGTTATTTCTGTATAACGCGCCAGGTACGACTGCGTCTCACAACTTTCATGTGTCGGCCGTGCATTAGCGTGAGGGCTTTCGGGCCTTCGTTAAATGGAATTTATGCTCGCCACGGATACAAGGCGACGCGACTATTGAGGCCCTGTCTCATGAGAACGTTGAAACTCATTGCCGTGCTGATTCTCCTGCCGCTTTTCCTTGGCTTGTTTGGTGTCTGGGAGTTACACCGCAGCACCGAGAGCATCAAGGAGTTCGCTGATATCAAGGCCGAACTGAGCGAGATGCATGTCGAAATCGAAGCGATGGTTGCCAAGCCGTTCTCACGCTCGGCCAAGGTCGATATCAACGGCGAACGCATGGGTGTCCACGAGGCGTTATCGCGGGTTACCCAGGCCGAACACGAACTGACCATCGTGCAACCGGTGGCTGGCGTGATGAACAACCTGGCCAAGGGCGCCATCGCCCTCGGCCTGCTGGCCTCGCTGGTCGGCGTGCTGGGGCTGCTGGGTTTGCGTTGGGCCGGCGCCCGCGCGAGTCATTCCCGTGAACGATTGCTGCACACCTTCAGCCGGGTGAGCCGTCTGTTGCCGTACCTGCTGGTGGGGCACATCGTCGCCATGGGCGCAGCGGTGGCGGCCATCCTCGGTTTCGAAGGCCTGGGGCTGTGGCACATGGGGAACATGAGCACCGGTGAATTCAAGCTGATGCTCGTCGTGCTGATGCTGATGCTCGGTTTCCTGTATTCGATCTGGCAGATGGGCAAACAGCTGCCGGTCATGCTGCACATGTTCCAGTCCACGCCGATGAGCGTTCTCGGCCAAGTTGTCACACCGGAGCAGGCGCCTGCGCTGTGGGCCCGTGTTCGCGAGCTGGCGGATCAACTCGGTGCGCTGGCACCCGAGCACATCGTGTTGGGCATGACCGAAGGCTTTTACGTCACCTCCAGCGACGTCAACCTGCTGCCGTCAGGCACCGCGCTCAAGGGCCGCACCCTGCACGTGCCGATGCTGTACCTGGGCCTGCTCGATTCGGCGGAAACCGGCGCGGTCATCGGTCACGAACTGGCCCACTTCGCCGGTGCCGATACCGAGTACAGCCTGCGTTTCGTACCGATCTACGAGGGTATCGGCCGCAGTCTCGGCGTGATTGCCGAAACCATGCTGCAAAGCGATGTGCTGCAACGCACGACGCTGTGGCCGGCGTTCATGCTCGGTGAGTATTTCATGGAGCGTTTCGATCACGCGGTGAACCATTGGAGCCGCGTGCGGGAACTGGCGGCGGACGCGGCGGGCGCGCAGTTGGCGGGGAATATCGCCATCGCGTCGGCGTTGGTGCGCATCGCTGCCATCGACCCCTTGTTGCAGCAGGGTGTATCGACCCATGTAGCCCGCGCGACCAACCCCAGCGCCGAACACGTGCAGCCTGGTGCAGGAGCTGGCCGTGCAGCCGCTGACCCTGCACGAGGAGGAAATGGCAACCAGCCTGCCTCATCCGTCGGACACTCACCCCTCCAATCGCGAGCGGCTGGCGTCCCTGCAAGTCACGGTCGAAGAGGCCGTCAGCCGCGGCACCCGTCCGATCAACGCGGCACAAGCCTGCGCCGCGATGGATAACTACTTCGCCGATCCCCAGGCATTGCGTGCGCGCATTACCGAGGACTTTCTCGGCCATTACGTGGAGCAGGATGCGGCGATTGTGCAGGAGTTGCGTAGCCATGCCGGCAATGCCACGGAGGAAGTCCGACTGCATGAAGGCGCACGATTGCGCGGGTGGATTACCTTGAGTTGCTTCTCGTTCTTCATGCTGTTGGGTCTGGGCCTGCTGGTCTTGCCGTACCTGCTGCCGCAGGTTTTCGTGGACGCGAATTCCACAATGAAGTTGGTTGGCATTCTGCTCTTGATCTGCATGGCGTTCCTGCTGCCGCTCTCCTTGCGCATGCTCACGCGGGCGAACAAGACCGCGTTGTTGCTGACGCCCGAGCACTTCGTTTTCGCCAACTTCAAGGCGCCATTGCCGATACAGCATGTCGCCGATTTTGGTCTGCAAGTGGGCCAAGGGGTGCACTTGAATCTATTGCTGGAAGACGACGCCCCGATGCCTGAGTTGGCCTCGCGTTCGTTCTTTTCGCCGGATGCGAAACTCAACAGGAAAAAGCGCTGGGTCCAGCTGCACTTGCTGCAAATCTGCCGCGACGACAAAAAACTCAAGGACCAGGAGTTGGCGGACCTGATTGGCACCTACCTGAATGCAGGCACTGCACGGCACTTGCTGCAGCAGCGATTCGAGCAGGCCTGAAGGCTTTCAGCATTGGCAAGCGTGGGGCGCCGGATTCAATGGCGCCCTGCGCAAAGCCGATGAAGATCTGATAGCAGCCCTTGCAGTTCGTTGTTTTCGTCCAGCAAGGGCTTTGCGTTCTCATACAGAACAACGTCGTTGATCGAGCCCATGCCGCCGTACAGCGACATCAATCGAGACAATGCGTACGTCGTATCCCGGGGCAGCGCAAGGCTGCACTCCTCGAGTCTGTCCGCCCATTGCGGGTGGCCGAATGTCCTCAGCAGTTCTGCCGTTCGGGCGATGTTCGAGGAGATATTGTGGAGGTCTTTCATGGCTACAGTCCTGAGCCTTCGTGCTTTCGGTTTATCACTTCTCAAAGTTCACAACGCTGACGGAACCATTGTGCCAATCGACCGAGTAACTGAGGCCATTCCAGTTACCAACGATCAACGCCCCGTTTTTGTCGCACTGAAGACTCATGTAGGGCTTGTCTGCTTGCGTGCCGTGGGGACTTTCCTGGATGAACCAAACCACCTTTCCATGCCTCGATAGTGCAAGGATGTTTTTGTTGAAAATGACATTTGAAGGGGACTCGATCAGGACCGCGAGCCTGTCGTCATGCTGCAAGGCGACTTTGACCGGGTGAGGCAGGTGAATGGATTGATCTGCTATCCAAAGGGTGCCGTTGTCAACGTGGTACCAGGTTTCGGTCATGACGTTATCTCTAGCGTTATCCCTGAAGTCGCAGCAATTTCATGTGCGAGGAAGACTTTCCGGTGGCAACCCGTTAGGCAGCTGAATCTTCAGGCCGCGTGCGATCTGAATGCCTATGTAGAAGGCATCCCCCAGTACGCCAGCAAGTTCAGGATCGTCGGCTTCAAACTCTTTGCTGGCCCAAACGCCGATGGTCAATTGGTGCAACCGGGCTTTATCTTTTTCAACGCCCAGCAACACGTTTTTGATGAATTGCAATTGGATCAGCGAGCTTGAGTAAATCTGGAACTCTGGACAGCCGTTGTACCTCAGGGCGGTGATGGTGATCGCATTGTCAATGTAGTCGAGGGCAGTTGTCGGCGTTTTCAGAAGACGGTCCTTCCCGGCTCCAGCGGTTTGATAGCTGCGCGACGCTACGTACTCATCAAACATTCGAACCTGCTCACCGGTCTGGGCAGAGTCTCGATCATAACCAACGCGTTTTCTATAGGTCAGGAATTGTTCTGATTCTGGTCCATGGGACAGCAGCGAAACAATCGCCGCACATTGCGTGAGCCAATAGATCTCGAACGAGGACTCAGTGCCTCGACAATAACCAAGATCTGTCGCTTTGCCGTACAAGTCACTCGCCAGTTGGCTGGCGTAATCGCGGTTTATCGTAGTCTCTGATGTCCGGTCGGCCGGGTCATTCGCTATGACGAAAACCCGATAACGCTGCAACAGGAGGGCATCCACAAGCGTCAGGTCCGGGCAGGCGGGGGGCATCAGCGGGACAAACACTTCTGGCTCACGATTGATCGGTAGCCAGGACAGGTTCCTTTCCACTCGGGAAAGTGGCTTGTCCACTTCGGTCTGGGGGGCTGCATCGACAACCTGCTCGGTGGAGGCGGGTGGAGGAGCGGTCTTTTGTCCGAAAAGGGTTTTCAAACGATGCAGTAGTTTTGACATGGGGGTAGCCGTTCAAGGGTTTTGATTTTGAGGGCAGCGGTCCACGGGGACGAAGTGACGAGCTTGCCTTAGATAGCCGTTCCTCTATTGGCCCCCGGTTGCACAATCAGCAGATCATCCAGCTCTCTGCGGCGACATCTCATGGCAAACGCCAGGGCTGTATCAAGATCCGTTTGGAAAAGATCGAAGCGTGCCCGGTCAATTTGGTAATACTCCTCGTAGTCGACCATGCCGTTGCTGACCGGAATCGACAGGTAAAGGCGACCTGTAGTCTCCTCGACGCCTAAGGCAAACATGTGTTCACGGCACGTGAATACGTCACTGAATTTCATCGTGTCCTTGATCTGGTGGCTGGGGTATTTATCCGTGTCGTTTCAACGATTCCCATAAATCACTACGTCCATCTCGTCATGGAGTGGGGCGCTTTCGAATAGCTTTTGCGCCAGGTCTTGAATGTGTTCTGACCAGGCGACCGTTTTGACCCATTCTTCAGGCATGCCCGTCACCCCGTTCAGTGCCCCGGCTATCTGGCCGGCGGTAGCTGCCACGCTGTCGGCGTCGTCCGCCAGATTGGCCGCCAACAGGATTGCATCCTTGAAGTTGTCGGTGTTCCAGACCGCCCACAGAGCGGCTTCCAGCGTATCGATAACATAGCCGGAGGAGCGGATCTGATCGCGGGTTTTTTGTTTGTATTCGCCAGCGTTGATGATCAAGGGGCGGGGATATAACGCGCGAACCATTGACGACAAGGCTTCCTCCTTGTCCGCGCCATTGAGGGCCAGGTGCAGTTGAGCGCCGAGCAGTTCGCAGCAATTTACGGCTTCTGCTGCCCTGTGAGTGCAACGACTTTGTGCCGCGCTTTCCCGCCAGGTACCGGACAAGGAGTGGCGACGGTAAATGGCGGTCGGTGCCAGCCTGATGATCGACCCGTTGCCGGCTGTGGATGGATGATCGTTGCCGTACCAGTCGACGCCCTGCGCCAATCGACCTTCAAGCGCGGTACGAGTGGCGTTGCCAATGTCAAAGCACTTTCCGTTATGGCTGTTTTCGCCATTTTTATACCAGCGACAAAGCCTCTGCGTGTAGTCGCGGAAATCGAATTCCTTGTTTGCCACGTAGGTGTCTGCGAGAGCCAGTGCCATGCTCGTATCGTCAGTCCACTCTCCCGGTTTCAGCTTGAAAGGGCCACCGCCAACCATGTCACTGACATGTTCACGATCACGGGGCAGAAACTCGAGCGTTGTACCCACGGCGTCGCCAATCGCGAGCCCCAGCAGGCAGCCCTTTGCGCGGTCCAGCGCCTGCTCCTGAGTGACGGTGCAAGGCCTTGAGGTCAGCCACTCTGGCTTCCTGACCGGAAATCTGGGTGCGTCCGGCTGCAATATAGGATCCATGCGCTGACGTAGTTGAGGAGAGGGCGGCGGGAGCAGGTGGTCGTAACGCTCGGTGTATTGGGTGAGCGCTTCGTTTGAGCTTCTGAGATCAATAAGGTTTTTTAACATCTTGGCACCAGGCAATGATCTGTCACGATGTATCTGAGTTCAGACTCGTTCAAATGCGTCCCACAACATCTGTCGAATTGTATCTAGTCTTGCGTTAGCTGCGATTCGCTGCTCCGCGGTACCTCGATCAATGTAGACGTCGGAGAAACCTGATTTACTGCCTGCCATTGTTCTATACATTGAAGTCGCTTGTGCCCATTCATTACTGTCCGGTAAAGGGTCAACGGACAGTAGGCGGATTATCGTGTTTATTCCTGAATCAAAGTTCTAGCAGCTCTCACTGTGAAAGATTTCTTTGAACGTAATCAGCAGTTCTGTCAGGTTTGAGTTTGTCATGCGCTTTTGTACACTCAACTCACTCAGGTGAGTAATGTTGTATAGACCGAGAGCTGTGGGCATCTAACGCCTATCAGTTGTGAGCATGATCGTTTTTTCGACATGCTCAAGTGGCGTTGTTAGCTCCATGCTGTGCTTGTGTTGACTGAGTTCGATAATTTTTCACTTGGCGGAGCGCTCCGAAGAAAGGTGCTCTTATGGCAAGTGCGCTTTAATTCTCTTGGCGAGATACTCGTAAAAATTGTTCGCGTACAATAAATTTTCCCCTGAAGGGATTCTAACGAAGATCTGACATTCCTCGCCGTTATATGTGTCGTAATCGAAGAAAAAAACCTCGCCAAAGTCGGTTTCGCTGATAACTACTTTTTTTGCGGTTGTTGATTTATGTTTGAGGCCATTAATGTGCTGAAAAACTATATCGCCACCATTGATGTCGTCGAAGTCCATTCCATAGATGCTATATATTTCCTCCGATCCGACTTCTCCCCCTGCATAGTTCTGAAGGAACCATTTGTAGGACGTAGGTAGTTTATGGCATATTCTTTGCTCGGCCTTTACTAACCAATCATCAGTCACTGCGTCAGCGGGGGATCCAAATGCAGCAATATCCGGATGTTTTTTAATCAGGTCTTCCAGCTGAGAGAGTGTCATGTTTTTCAATTGCCTTTCGCGTAGGTTAGTGCTCGATTGTTCCAGTAGTCGCTTTTCCATCGATCAAACAGAGATCTGTCGATCCCAGAGGGTATTGTATTCGGGTTTATATGTATAACAGAACTAAATTTTTGATGGAATGTTTGAGTGAGCTCAGCTATTGCCCCGTTTTGAGTCTGTATCATGTGATGAAGGTTGATTGATTTCCCATCGATGCCTATAGGTGCTCGTCCGCTTGCCATGCGCTCAAGATTGGTACCGGACACAAGTTTTCCGCGCTCTCTCCAGGTGGTCATCAAATCTGGGTCAAACAGATCATCTCTCTGAAACACTTTGTTGCCTTCAAAGTCAACGGGAGGCTTGGACCAGTATTTTCGTAGTTGTCCGAGGTATGTATCGACTTTTTTTTCAGGGATCTGGCTGGTTTTTGGAGCAGTGGTAAAAGGAGTATCCATTATTGGCTCAGCCTTGACCAAAGGCGCCGGCTCCCTCACCCGCAACTCATCCCGAGCCAGCAACTTCTGCTCATTCCTTGCCAACCAACCCGCCAACTGCTTGTTCGATATCTCCGCCTGAAGCTTCGCACTGCGGGTCGCGATGCTTTCCATGCTGTTCATCACACCGGCTTTCATCTGGCCCCGGGTCAGGTAGGTGACGATGGCGGTGAGCAGCAGGAGTACAAGCTGCTCCTGCCCGCGAGCCAGTTGTCGTGCCGCGCGTTCGACGCGCTCCTGTACCAGTGCAGCGGAGCCGCCGCTGGGGTCGAGGCCGGACGGCTTGAGGCCTTCTTCGGCGTGCCAGGCCGTGGCGATGCCTTCCTGCAAGGTCGAGAGGCAGGCGGGCAGGCCCTGGTAAAAATATTCGGCGATGGCGGACAGGCCCAGGGCCATGAGAATCAGGTTGCCGACTTGTAACCCGATTCCGCCACCCACCATTGCTCCAGGGCCAGCGCCGAAGCCAAATGCGAAGGCCCCCGCTGCGCCGCCGGCCACGGTGCCGATCGCCACGCTGCCGCCGAGAATCATCGAGACTTCTTTGACCAGTTGCAGCAGCACCGGCAGGATCTGCTCGATTTCAATCGAGGCCCACTTGCGCTTGAGGTCCATCTGGATGATCGGGTAGGAGAGGGTCATCGCCTGATGCACCGCATCGATGCGATGACCGCCCATGTAGCCATAGGCCTGGCTCGCGCCATTGCTGACACGCCGGGTGAAGCCGTTCCAGTTGTCGTGAACGCTCTGCAGGCCGTCGTTGACGCCCTGGTTCAGCTCGCTGAATTTCTGGTCGAGGTTGCGTTCGACATCGGCCCAGCTGGGCACGTTGGCTAAAAGATCCATTTACTCATCACTGTCCTTGGGGGAAAGGCGCTTCCTTGTTGCTGCAGTGAAACTGTCGATTATCCGACTTCACAGCATTGCCTGAGTGATGGCAATGGGCCGCACTTCCGACTGCGGGGCGAGTTGAAAGTTTCAACATGGATCCCATTTTTTGTTATTCGCGTTACATTCGGCAATGATGGCAATAAGGCATTAGCCGCTAATTGACAGCGCTTAACTTCCCGTTTGTCCTTGATATATCGGCGTTTCTGGTTGGCCAGCGTGGCGATAATTATTTTTCAGGATTATCCGGAGCTGAGTTCAAAGCGCGTGGAAGCGCCCGCATGCACTGCCTGCGACTTGACAGGGCGCATGACATGCGTGTCTCCTTCCCGCGTTCGAGTACCTGTGATATTCGTAAAAGTGTGACAAATTTCTCAATTATTTCGCCGGGTAATGGCACTTTCATACTGCCTTGCGGTCGCAGTTCCTGACGCACAATGGTGTGTAAGGGATTTCATTCGGTGTTTAAAAAAATCGATGAAAATCAGGAATTCATAGTTGCGGCAAACAGGGTTTTGACCCTTTTATCTGATTCGTGCGCAGTGGTTGAGAGAGGGCGGTAGCTTTCCACTGTTTTCAAGGAGATACACATGTTGATGGACCTTGCCGCAATGCTTTCCCCGCAGAATCGGCGCCTGTTCAAGTTCAAGAACTTCGCCAACCCCGAACAGCAATTGTTGCTTGAGTCCTTCAAGGGGACCGAAGGTCTGTCCCGCGCGTACAACTTTGAATTGCTGCTGGTGTGCCAGGACTCCGGCGTCGAGTTGAAGTCGATGATGGGCCAGCACGTGGTCCTGGAAATCGAACTGGCAGACGCCACGCCTCGCTACCTGGCAGGCTACCTGACGCGGTTTGCCAGCATCGGCAGCGACGGCGGCATGGCCCGCTATACGGCGACGCTGAACCCCTGGTTCTCCATGCTGAAGAACCGCTTCGACACGCGCATTTTCCAGGGTTGCACAGTCGAGGATGTCGTCACCCAGGTGTTTGCCCTGTGCACCGCGTTTTCCCGGCACGAATTCCGCCTGAGCAAGCCGCTCAAGCATTACACCTACATCACCCAGTACCGTGAATCGGACTTCAATTTTGTCCAGCGCCTGCTGGAAGAAGAGGGGATGTTCTACTACTTCGAGCACACCGCCGAAGGCCACACCATGATCATCTGCGACGACTCCAGCACGCTGGTGCCGTTGCCTGAACAACCGCAGATCCGCTTCCACACGGCATCGGTCACCGAGACCGCCGACTCCATTACCCAATGGAGCGGCAACCGCCAGTTGCAATCGGGGAAAATCGCGGTCCAGACCTTCGATTATCGACAGCCGTCCAATCGCTTGCCGGTCGCCATGAAGAGCCTGAACAAGCAGGGCGATGTCGACGAGTTTGAAATCTACGACTTCCCCGGCCAATACACCCACGGCACCTACGACGAAGGTGAAGCGCTGCTGCGGTTGCGGGTCGAAGCGCTTGAACTCAAGGGCAAGAGTTTTCATGGCGCCAGCAACTGCCGCGCGATGAAACCCGGCTACACCTTCGAACTGCTGCAGCATTACGATCACGATCAAGGCCCCGCCGATGATCGTCAGTTCCTGCTGATGAGCGTCGAGAGCGAAGGCCACAACAACTACCTTAGCGGGCAGCAGGCGAGCTACTACAACACCTTCTCCTGCGTGCGCAAAAAGATCGTCTTCCGCCCTCAACTCACCACCCCGCGACCGACCATCTCCGGCCCGCAAACCGCGATCATCGTCGGCCCGCCGGGGGAGGAAATATTCACCGACGAACTCGGCCGCGTGAAGGTGCAGTTCCACTGGGACCGCAAGGGCCAGCACAACGACAAGAGCTCCTGCTGGGTCCGCGTTGCCCAGGCCGGCGCCAGCGGCGGTTTCGGCAGCATCCAGATTCCCCGTGTGGGCGATGAAGTCGTGGTGGTGTTCCTCGATGGCAACCCCGACCGCCCATTGGTCATGGGCAGCCTCTACAACAGCCAGAACACCCCGCCGTGGTCGTTGCCGGCAAACAAGACCCAGAGCGGGTTCCTGACGCGGTCGATGAAGGGCGACGGCGGTACGGCGAACTTCTTCCGCTTCGAAGACAAGTCCGGCGCCGAGCAGATCATCATGCATGCCGAGCGCAACATGGACACCGAGATCGAGGTCGACGAGACCCACAGTGTCGGCAGCAACCGCACGATCACGGTCGGTGGCACGCACACCGAAACCATCAAGAAAGACACGGTGATGAATATCCAGGAAGGCTCGCTGACGATTCAGGTCGACAACCAGTTCATTCAGGTCAGCGCCAACCAGCACATCATTCTCCAGGTGGGGGACAGCAGCATCACCCTCACGCCGGATGGCATCGAGATCAAAGGCAAGGCGATCACCACCACCAGCACCGGCACGACCCAGATCACCGGTTCCGAGGTCAGGGTCAATGACTGAGGTAACGGTGTCATGACCAGGGTCAGTCTCTACGATCGCATTTCCGAAAAGCGTATTGCGCGGGAGGAAGCCGAACGCCTGGCTCAACAGAACGCGCTCCTCGTGCAGCCTGAGCCCGAGCCGGAACTCGAGCCCGAGCCTGTGTTGGCGCTGCAAGACACGCCCAGCAGTTTCTCCTTCGGGGGTTTCAACCTGGCTTTTCCGGCGGGCTTCGATTTCCGTGAGGTCCAGACCACCCTCGAGCACCAGGGTGAGCCGATCAGCCTGACGATCAAGCGTCGTGATGTGCAGCAGGGACAGACGCTGGAGCAGCTTTTCGAGGCCTCGGTGCAGGCGTTTCGCCGGGAGCATCCGGACGTGCGCATCATCCGTCAGCGCGATGTCAGCGTGGCCGGCAATGCAGCGAAATCGGTGGATCTGCATTTCAAGTGCGGTCATGCCGATCGACATGCGCGCCTGGTGGGTGCGCTGGTGCCCGTCGCCGGGCGTGACGATGGGCAGTGGCTGAGTATCGCTTGCGAGATCGATCCGGCCCGGCCCGCGCTCAGTCTCTGGCTGGTTGATTTTGACGGCATGCTCGACGGCCTTGCCGTGCGCTGAACGCCACATTTTTTTGATTCAAGGAAGTTACCCAGAATGGATTATGAGTTGCAGGAAGGCAGCATCGCGCTGCCGCAAGGGTTCCAGGACCGCACGGTGAACATGTTCGTGCTGGGGGCAAGCATTCCGGCACCGTTGAGCATCACCGTTTCCCGAGACACATTGCTGCCCGGTGAGGCGCTCAAGGCCTACGTCGAGCGTCAGGTCAAGATGCTCGCGTCCAAGCTGCGCGGCTATACGCTGTTGGGCAAGAAGGCCGTTGCGCTGTCGACCTCGGCACCGATCGACGGCGTGCAGATCGATGCGTATTACATGACCGATGGCCGACCTTTCTATCAGCGCCAGGCGGCGTTCCTGATCGAGTCTGGACGCGCGCTGATTTTTTCCACCACAGCCCAGGCTGATTTCAGCAGCGAGCAGAATCAGAACTGGAATGACCTGCTGGCCAGCTTTCAGCCTCGCCAGCCCGGCGGCACCAAGACCGACTCCAGCACACAGGAGTAACGGTCATGTTTGAAGCCGCAAGGTTTGGCGATGAACTGTCGCACACCAGCGCCCTGGGTGGGTTTCTCATCGGCGCAGCGCTAGGCATTGCGCTGGTCGCCACGGTGGCGATCGCGACGTTCACCTGTGGGTTTGGCGTGGCTTTGTTGGCGGGTTTGGTCGCAGGCGTCGGAGGTAGCCTGCTCACCGCGGCCGGGGAGAAAATCGGCAGTATGTTTTCTTCACCCGCGGGGACCATCGTCACCGCGTCGCCCAACGTGTTCATCAATAGCCGCAAGGCCGCCCATGTCGAAAAAAGCACGGGAGCCTGCGACAAGCATCCCGGCCCGGTGAAGGTCGCCGAAGGCTCGACCAACGTCTTCATCAACGGCACGGCGGCCGCCCGCAAGGGCGACAAGATGACTTGCGGCGCGACACTCTCCAGCGGTTCGGACAATGTCTTCATCGGTGGCGGTACCCATCGCTACCTGCCGGTGGACGACGAGATCCCGGGTTGGTTGCGGACCACGGTCGACATCCTCATGGCGGTCGCCGGCGCAGCGGGTGGTATCGCCCAATTGATCAAGGCCGGGACCCAGGCCGGCATGAAAGCCATCATGCCTTGCGCACTGAAATTCACCGCCGGGTTTGTCGCCGGTGAGGTGGCCTCACGTTATGTCGTGGGGCCGGCCATCGAGCGAGCGGTGGGTGGCCTGATCGGCAACCCCGTCGACGCCACCACCGGCCGCAAGGTCATAACCGACGAAACCGACTTCAGTTTGCCGGGCCTGATGCCGATCCAATGGTCGCGGTTTTATGCCAGCGACCTGAGCGTCGACAGCGTGCTCGGCAAGGGCTGGGTCCTGCCCTGGGAGCAAAGCCTGCGTCGCAGTGGCGCCTTCGTTTATCTCACCGACAATCAGGGGCGCAGCGTTCCATTCGTGGACGTGCAACCGGGGGAGCGCATCTACAACCCCCATGAACAGGTCTATCTGGTCTGCACCGAAGGCGGCCACTACCTGCTGCAAACCCTCGACAACACCTTTTTCTACTTCGGCGAAGTCGCGGACGACAACAACCCCGTGCCGCTGCAACGCATCGAAAACGCCCTGGGCCACTTCCTGCATTTCACCCGCACCGCCCAGGGTTCGCTCACCGACATCAGCGCCACCGGTGGCGTGCGCGTGCACCTGCATTACGAAAACCCGCTGGGCCGCCTGACCGACGTCAGGCGCGTGGTCGACAACGAAGCCGTTGAAACCCTGGTGCAGTATCGCTATGACGACAATGGCCAACTCGCCGAGGTGATCAACCGCAACGGCGATTCCGTGCGCCGCTTCAGCTACATCGACGGGGTAATGGCCAGCCACAGCAACGCCCTGGGCCTGACCTGCAACTACCGCTGGGAATCCATCGACGGCCAGCACCGGGTAGTGGAGCACTGGACCAGCGATGGCGAACGTTTCCACTTCCGCTACGACATCAAGGCGCGCACCACACGAGTCACCGACGTGCTCGGGCGCGAAGCCGAGATTCACTACAACACCGATCACCGCGTGATCGCCAGTCGCGACTTCGGTGGCGAGCACTACGTCATCGACATCGATGACAAGGGCAACATGACCGGCCTGACGTTACCTGACGGCAACAGGATCACCCTCAAGTACGACGAATACTCGCGCCTGCTCGAAGAGACCGACCCGCTCGGGCGTTCGATCAAATACCGCTATCACCACCTGACCCCGCTGGTCACGCAGGTGGACTACCCCGACGGCAGCACCTGGCAAGCCCGCTACGACGACATGGGCAACCTCATCGCCGAAGTAGACGCCCTCGGGCATGTCACCGAATACCTCAATGGCGACGACGGCCTGCCACACACCATCATCGATGCAACCGGCAAGTCCAAATACCTGTGGTGGAACTCCCTGGCCCAGGTCGAACGCTTCCAGGATTGCTCCGGTAAAAACACCACCTACCGCTTCGACGAGCGCCACCATCTGGTCGCCGTCACCGACGCGCTGGGCCAGACCACCACGCTGGAGCGCAAGCCGGACGGCGAAGTGCTGCGCATCCATCATCCGGATGGCAGCGCCGAGTCGTTCACCTACAACGCTCTCGGCCAGGTGCTGACGCACACCGACGGCAAGGGCCAGACCACTCGACTGCTGCGCACCGCCCGGGGCCTGCCGAGCAGTCGCCAGGACGCCAAGGGCCAGCGCATCCGCTACGAATACGACCCGGCGATTCGCCTGACCGCGCTGATCAACGAAAACAACGCGGCGTACCAGTTCGCCTACGATGCATCCGACCGTCTGATCGAAGAAAAGCGCATCGACAACCTGACCCGGCGTTTCAGTTACAACCTGGGCGGGCATCTGACCCAGGTCGACGAAACCGGCTACGGTGAACGCGGCGAGCGACCACAACGTCGCACCGAATTCGAACGCGACAGCATTGGTCGGCTAATGGCCAAACTCAATGCCGATGCCCGTCAGGATTATGTGTACGACGACGGCGATCGTCTGCTGTCGATCCAGCGCCTGCCGACCGCGCAGGGTAAGCAGATGGGTGTCAGTGATGAAACCCTCGAATTTTCCTACGACCTGCTTGGTCGCCTGATCCAGGAGACCACGGCGCAAGGCGCCTTGTCCTACGAA
>NZ_JAXDEO010000052.1:0-47535 GCF_035064975.1 Pseudomonas sp. YuFO20 | reverse complement strand
GCGCCGACCTCACCGACGCCATCGCCAGCAAGCCGGCTCCTACAAATAATCGAGATCACCGCCAAACCTGTAGGAGCTGGCTTGCCAGCGATCGGCCCTCAAGCCAAGCGCCGACCTCACCGACGCCATCGCCAGCAAGCCGGCCCCTACAAAGAATCGAGATCACCGCCAAACCTGTAGGAGCTGGCTTGCCAGCGATCGGCTCTAAAGCCCTGCACCGACGCCATCGCCAGCAAGCCGGCTCCTACAAATAATCGAGAACAACCAACGAACCTGTAGGAGCTGGCTTGCCCGCGATTGGCCCTCAAGCCTGGCGCCGACCTCACCGACGCCATCGCCAGCAAGCCGGCTCCTACAAGTAGGGCGAGTACATCCGACAGATTCAGGTGCGGTGATCAGTTCGCAGTCAACCGATGGCGCCCGCCCGAGTTACTCGGCGTCAACGCCAACGCCAGTTGCGTGCGGTTGTGCATATGGGTCAACCGCAGCACCTGCGACACGTACAACTTCACCGTGTTCTCGGTAATGCCCAACTCGCAGGCAATCTGGTAGTTGGTCTGCCCCTTGCCCACCAGGCGCGCCACATCCAACTGACGTGGCGACAGTTGATTGAAAATCGCCGGAATCTCGGCCCGTCCGGCATCGCTGACAGCGCCGTCATCCGTACCCGGTGCAGACGGTGTGCGCCTGACCCGGTCGAGGTCCTGGTACAAATCATCCAGCGACTCGGACAGGTATTGCAGCTTCTGATTCAGATGCCCCAACTGCAACGCCTTGTGCCGCTCCTGCAGTACCACTTCCTGGCGTTGCACGCCTTCGAGCAATTCATTCAGATCAATCGGCTTCTGGTAGTAATCGGCAAAGCCGGCGCGCAGTGCCTTGATCACATCCTGCTTGCCCGCCTGCCCGGTGAGCATGATCGCCTCGAAAGCCCGGTGCTTGCCGGACAGCTGTTGCAGCTCCTGGACCATCTGGATGCCGTCCAGGCCAGGCATATGCAAATCGCAGAGCACCAGGCCGATTTCCGTGTCCTGGTTGAAACGTTCGATCGCCTGATGGCTGGATTCGCAGGCAACGCAACGGTAGCCGCTGTTCTCAAGAAATTCGCAAAGTTCTGCAACGATCTGGGGCTGATCGTCGACCACAAGGACTTTTACTGCCGAAGTACGCTTGTTCACGTGCAACTCCCTGCAAGGCCAAGGACTGACCGTCCCTTTATCGACAGCCTGAGGCTGTACAACCTCTGAATGAAAGTAGTCGCTCTTTGGCCGCTGTACAAAAACGGATGTCTAGCCGAACCAGGCCAATGTCAGCATCAGACCCACCAGGAGGAAGGGGGCAAAGGGTTGTTTCTTTGACAGACCAGGCTCCAGGTAAACCAGGTGACCTCTAAGCCCTTGACCGATATGAAGCCAGACTCTTGGCGCCAGCAGCCACCAACACACACTGGCGAGACCCGCGCCGATCAATACTCCCAACACATGCCGACCATCGGTCGCCAGCCCCAGGGCGGTCATGAGTTTGACGTCCCCGGCGCCCAGTCGGCGCATCCCATAGCCGGGCAAAGTAAACGCCAATGCCAGCAGCGCAGCCCAGCCGCCCTGCTCGGCCGGCGCGCCGATCCAGGTGGTGCCGCTCCATAACAGATACGCCAAAGCCAGCGCCCCGACGCCCAGGGTCAGGCGATTGGCGATGTGCCGTTCCCGGGCATCCTGCGCTGCGCATAGCGTCAGCCAGATCAGTAGTACAAAGCTCTGCATCCGGTAAAAAACGTCCGTTTTGGCTGAATGATTCTATGCTGACATTACCTCGAGTTGTCAGGGTAGACGCACTCATGAAAAGCAGCCTCCCACGTAAGCAAAAAGGTGCCGTCGCGATTGAATTTGCCTTGGTGTTCGTGATTTTTTTCGCGGTGTTCTACGCCATCGTCGCTTACAGCCTGCCGCTGCTGCTGATGCAGTCGTTCAACCAGTCGACGGCCGAAGCCGTGCGTCGTAGCGTGGCGCTGGACCCGAACACGCCCGGTTACGAGGCTGCGCTGAAAAACGTCGTCAAGCTGGAACTGACCCGTCAGTTGGCCTGGATTCCCGCCGGGCTGAATTTCGATGTCGCCACTGACACGACCACCACTTACACAGGTGGCGTGTTGAAGGTCGTCATCCACTATCCCTCGCAAAAGTTGAACGCGGTGATTCCGTTTCTGAGCCTGCCGGGGATTGGCTCCGTGCCGAGTTTACCGGTGACGCTCACCGCCAGTTCGAGTCTGCAGTTTTGAGTGCCGGGGACAAACTCTTCGGGCGTCTGCTCAATCGCCATCCGCCCGCGCCCCAGGAAATCCCGGAGCCCTTGAGTGTGCTCGGCGTCGGCCTGCAGATGCAGCTCAATGCCCAAGGACGCGTGCTGCTCCTGACCGGCCCGTTGCGGCATCAGCTAGCCCAGCAGGTCCCCACGGCACAGCTGCCGCACCTGCTGGATTTTCTCTTGCCCCATTGCAGCCTCGCCATCGAGGGCGCTCCCGCCGATTGGCAGGGCCAGCTCCTGGACCTGGATTTCTACAGCCTCAACGGCCCACCCCTGCACCTGCGTGGCTGGGTGCAGCCGATGGCGGACGCCTGGCTGCTGCAGTTGCTGGACATCGGCGACTTGCTGCTGGAACGCCGGCAAGCGCGCCTGCGCGAGCAGTGCCAGTTGCTCGCGGCACAGATCGGCGAGCAGTTGCGCCTGTGCAGCCTGACGCGCCTGCCCGAGGTGTTGATCGACCAATTACAGGCACTGGCCCAACGCTTTCACATTCCCTGTATCGCCCTGGCGTTGCTCGATGAGCAAGAACAGGGCTGGCAGATTCACCAGCACTACACAGGCTTCGATACGCCCAGCCTGTGGCGCACCGGTCAGCGCCTGGGCACCGGCCTCGATAGCTTGAACGGCTCCACGCCGCATCACCTGAACCTGGGCGAACATCCGCGCCTGCAAGGCATCTTTGCCAGCACGGAGGGTTTCGCCGTGCCCTATCACGATGCCCAAGGCGTGGTGGCCTGGTTGCTCTGCGGCTGTTACCCGGTCCAGCAGCAGGCCCCGGATGTCAGCGAGCGTGACTGGTTGCAGTTCGCCGCCGCCCTCGCCGGCCCCTTGCTGGAACGCTTGCGCGAACATCGCCACCATCTGCAGTTGGAGCGCCTGGAGGCGTTGCAGGCTTTGCTCGGCACCGGCTGGTGGGAAGTCTTCAGCGACAGCGCCGAGGTGCAATTGGCTCCCTCGCTGACCCGCGCCCTGAATCTTCAGCAAGAGCGTTTGCCGCTGCAGGACTGGCTTGCGCAAGTGCACCCCGCCGACCGCGAAGAGTTGCGCAGCCGCCTGCAGGATTTGCAGCACGAAAGCACGCCACTGCTGTTGTGCGTACGCCTGTACCGCGCCGACGGCAACGCCCCGGCGACCTGGTATCGCTTGCAGGGCCAGGCCCTGGGCGTGGGCAGCCAGCAGCGCCTGGTAGGATTCATGCTCGACATCAGCGACATCAAGAACCAGGAGCAACTGGCCGCCGCCGCCCATGCGCGACTGGACAATCTGATCGCCAGTTCGCCCGCGGTAATTTATGTGCAGCGTTATGTCGAAGGCGCGCTGCAACCGACCTTCTTCAGCGACAGCCTGCAACCGTTGCTGGGCTGGACGCTCGCCGAGTGTGCCGGTGCGGCGTTGATCGAGCGCGTGCACCCCGAGGATCGCGAGCGCTATTTCGAACGCACCCGCCTGCTGCTGCGCGAAGGTTCGGCACGGGCACGCTATCGCCTGCGCGACAGTCGTGGCGATTACCACTGGTTGCTCGACGAAGCCCGGTTGCTGCGCGATGACCTGGGTCTGCCGGTGGAGGCCGTCGGCCTGTGGCTGGACGTCACCGAAGCGACGCTGGCAGCCGAGCACGTCAAACAGAGCGAGGAGCGTTACCGGATGTTGGTAGAGGACTCGCCGGCGATGATCTGCCGCTACCGCCCGGACCTGACCCTGACCTTCGGCAACCGGCCGCTGGCGACCTATCTGGAATGTTCGCCCGAGGGCTTGCCGGGAGTGAACCTGGGCAGCTGGATGTCGGCGCAGCAGCGCGAGTCCTTCCTCCAGCGCCTGAGCCAATTGAGCCCGGAGTTCCCGGTGAGCACGGCGGAAATCAACCTGCAGTTGCCCGGCCGCGAACACGCCTGGTGGGTCTGGTCGGATCGCGGGGTGTTCGACGAGGAAGGTCGCCTGCTGGAAATCCAGGCCGTGGGCCGCGACAACACCGAGGTTCGACGCGCCCAGCAACAACTGACCCAAAGCGCGAAGATGGCCACGCTGGGCGAGATGGCCACCGGCCTGGCCCATGAAATCAACCAGCCGCTGAACGTGATGCGCATGGCGATCGTCAATGTGCTCAAGCGCCTGGACAATGGCAATCTGCAGATCGATTACCTGACCGACAAACTCAACCGCATCGACACTCAGGTCCAGCGCGCCGCGCGGGTGGTGGACCATATGCGCGTGTTCGGCCGGCGCTCGGAGATCGAACAGCACCCGTTCAACCCGGCCCAGGCCATTGAAGGCACGTTGTCGTTATTGGCCGAAGGAATGCGCGGTAAAGGGGTGGAACTGCGGGTCAGCGAAAGCGGTTTTTCGGTGCAGGTGCGCGGGCATGTCGATCAACTTGAACAGGTGTTGATCAACCTGATGGTCAACGCCCGCGACGCGCTGCTCGGCAAGTGTGAGAGCGACCAGCAGTTCAAGCCGTGGATCGCGCTGTACGCCGAGCGCGATCAACACGCGGTGCGCCTGTGGGTTGAAGACAACGGCGGCGGCATCGATCCGCGTCTGCTGGAGCGGATCTTCGAACCCTTCTTCACCACCAAGCCGGTGGGCGTTGGCACCGGCCTGGGGTTGTCGGTGAGCTACGGCATCGTGCAGAACATGGGCGGAACGCTCAGCGTCAGCAACTCGACCGAGGGCGCGCGGTTTTGCATCGAGCTGCCGATCGTGCCCGACGATCAGATCACCAGCGATGCGCGACCGGCGTGACAGCTGAGGTTGGCGCCAACTTCGACCTTGTTCAAGTCGATGCCCAGGCTCGCCAGCAAGGTGTTGATGAGGGTATCGAGCAGCGGGCTGAGCACGCTGTTGATCGCATTGCCCAGCGCGGTGGTGACGTCGTTCAAAAGGCTGCCCAGGCCACCGATGATGCTGCCCGACGGCCCATACATGTTCACCCCGAGGTCGCTGACCGTGGTGCCCAGGCTGTTGACGATGTTGTTGGTGGTATAGGCGAAGAAAAACGGCGGCTGGTTGATTTCCGGCAGGTTGGCGGCGGCTGGCGCGGAATACACGTGGAGCATGTTGGGGTTTTGCGCCACCGAGGTGTTGACCCGGATGCCGATGTCGCCGGTGGGCCGGTGGTTGTAGCAGACCGCTGGTAAAAACAGCAGCCGCTGGCAGGTCTGCACGCCGACATAGATGAGCTGTAGCGGGTTCACGTCATTGGTCGGCGGGACCAAAGCGGAGCCAAACACATCGGCCGGGTCGATCTGCCCGACTTTCAATCCGATCAGCGTGGTCGTGGTGTTGGTCGTCAGGCTTTTGTTGGTCGCGCTGATGCAGCTGTAGGCCGTGACATAACTCCAGGCACCGCCCGCCTCCAGGGCGACATCGAGCCGTATCGGCGGTGGCAGGAGCTTGGTTTCCGGCGTGTCACACGGCGCGCCCAAGCCGCAGGTCAGCAACTTGTCCACACGCAGTCCCAACAGGTCCTGGAGGAAGCTGGTCAGCGACGTCGCAAGATCCAGTACGGCATTGACCAGGGGCGTGATGGCGTCCAGCACCGGCAGGTTGATCGACAACAACGTCTTCACCTGCGCCGTTCGAACATAGATGCGGTTGGAACCCAAGGGCGCCAGCGCGGCGTTTTTCGGATTGCCTACGGCCGACAGTTGCGGCGGCTGCATGACCTGCACCCGCGCGGTGATCTGCGCCAGGCCCGCGAGGTTGATCGGCAGGGTCGCCACCAGGCCGGTTTGCTTGTTGGCCAACTGCACGACGCCTTCAATCAGGTCGAAGGCTTTGAGGTTCACTGCCAGGGCCGAGATGTCACTGCCGCTTTCGACGTGCAGCAAATCGCCCAGCACCACGCTGGTGGTACCGGCCGCCACCTTCAGCGCCTTCAGGCTGACGATCGTGGCACTCGCCGCCAGAGTTCCGTTGGGGTCCAGGACATTGATGGCGGCCTGGATCAACTGGCTGACGTTGATGCTGTTGGCCAGCACCTGGTCATAACCTGCGGCGGTCAGGCCGAGGTCGATTTTCAGGCGATTGAGGTAGCCGAGCAGGCTGATGTTGCTATTGACCAGGCCATTCCAGCCGGCGGCATTGATCGTCACGTTGCCGCCCAGCAACCCTCCGAACAGCAAGCTGGTGATGGCTGCCTTGCTGGTATCGAATGCCAGGGCGGTGCTGCGGATGGTCAGTGCGGCCAAAGGCGGCGGCAGCGCGGCGACAGCCGTCGCCTTCAGGGTCAGGGTCGAGCCCGCAGCGGCACCACCAAACAGTGCGCCGATGCCGCCGACAAGACTTTGCGGCACGACATGGCTGGCGATGACCTGAATCGCTTCGCTTTTAGCAGGGTCGACGGCAAACACCCGAAGGCTGTTGGCATCCAGGGACAGCGCGCCGCAGCTGACCGCCAGTGCACGCCCGTCGCCGGGCAGGGTGAAGCCGTTGCGCTGGGCGCTGGCAGTGGCGTAGCTGGTGGCGGTTGCGCCGGTGGAACAATCACCGCCCCGTGTGGCGGCTTCGAGGGCGGCCATGTCGGCGATGCGCTGCAGGTTGCGTTTTTCCAGGTACAGCCGCCCGCTGTCGATGACCAGCAGCGTGAATGCCAGCGCCAGCGCCAGCGTCACCGCCGCCATCAAGCCAATCGCCCCCCTTTGCCGGGCCGGGCCGCGAAACTGCATGCGGGGCGACATCACGCACTCCTTTGCCGGCGCACTGCCGAACGTGACCTCCGTGGGTGTAAGACAGTGTAGACAAGGGATGGCGCGACTGCTGGCAACTCACCACTTCCCAGCAACAACATTCCCTCTGTAGGAGCTGGCTTGCCAGCGAAGAGGCCCGCACAGCCGACATCTTCCTCGCCTGACAAACCGCCTTCGCTGGCAAGCCAGCTCCTACAAGGTGATCACCGCCAAACACAATTCCCGGCAACACCCAACAACCTGTAGGAGCTGGCTTGCCAGCGAAGAGGCCCGCACAGCCAACATCTTCCTCGCCTGACAAACCGCCTTCGCTGGCAAGCCAGCTCCTACAAGGTGATCACCGCCAGACGCAATTCCCGGCAACACCCAACGAACCGGCTCCTACAGATGTGTGTCGCTTAGCTTCTGACGAAAGCCAGCAAGTCGGCGTTGATGGCATCGGCGTGGGTGGTCGGCATGCCGTGGGGGTAGCCCGGGTAGGTTTTCAGCGTGCCGTTTTGCAACAGCTTGGCTGACAACGGCCCGGAGTCTTCATAAGGCACGATCTGGTCGTCATCGCCATGCATCACCAGCACCGGGATCGTGATCTTCTTCAGATCTTCGGTGAAGTCGGTCTGGGAAAAGGCCACGATCCCGTCGTAATGGGCAATGGCACAGCCCATCATGCCTTGTCGCCACCAGTTCTGGATGTTGCCCTCGGACCGTGTTGCACCCGGGCGGTTATACCCGTAGAAAGGCCCCGCCGGAACGTCACGGTAGAACTGTGCGCGGTTGGCCTTGAGCTGCGCCTGCAAGTCATCGAACACCGACTTGGGCAAGCCGCCCGGATTGCCAGGGGTCTGCACCATCAAGGGTGGCACGGCGCTGATGATGACGGCCTTCGACACGCGGTTTTCGCCGTGCCGGGCAATGTAATGGATGACTTCACCACCGCCGGTGGAGTGCCCTACATGGACGGCACCCTGCACGCCAAGATGGTCGACCACGGCCCTGACGTCATCGGCATAGTGATCCATGTCGTGCCCATCCCAGACCTGACTGGAGCGCCCGTGGCCGCGCCGGTCGTGGGCAATCACCCGGTAGCCGTTCGCCAGGAAAAACAGCATCTGGGCATCCCAGTCATCGGCACTCAGTGGCCATCCGTGATGAAACCAGATCACCGGGGCCTCGCGCGGCCCCCAGTCCTTGTAAAAGATCTCGACACCGTCCTGCGTAGTGACATACCCCATGTTCGCGTCTCCTCAATGAAAGGTTGCACCGCCTGGCCGCCAAAACACCTGGGAACTGAAGGCAACTTCAAGGTCAATGTTTTTGGCTGGAGTTTGAGAATAGGCGAACCGGGGAAAATCAGCGGATGTTCAAACAATTGATCAGGACGACTGACGGGCGGTCGCTCGATGTGCCTGCCATCGAAAACAATGAATTATGCGTTGCCGCCGACACCTACATGCGAGCACTGCACAGAGATAGGGTTTCACGGAAATGGTCGTTGGTAACCGACAAACCAGGCCGAGATCACCGTGGCTGGCCATTGCAAATAATCAACGTAATCCGAAACCCGCTCCCTTTTAAAATGGCATCCAATACCCCGTCCGATGCCGTGTTCGGCCCTATCGCCTGGAGCGACATCTTGCCGTTTCGTTCCAGGACCGCAAACGTGCTCCTACCCTCGTTCACCTGCCAGCGCGCGGCGGTGGAAGTGCGGTAAATGCTTCAACGCGTATTCGGCGGCCTGGAGCTGCACCTGGCAACGAGTGTCGAAAAAGCGATGCAGGTCTTCGCAGTTGACCCCTGCAAGGCTCGTTCATTCCAAATTCTGCTCACCGGTCATTCATTTCCCTATTCCAAGCCAATGCACTGCGTGTACGACAACCAATCCAAGCTTATAAAATCAATAAAATCAATGAGTTACCATACCATAAAATTGCTTTGAATTTTTTCTGACGCCGCCACTCCTTTGTCTATGAGCGAATGGAGGGGGATCTCATGAATACCGGTCTTTACGTCATTGAATACAAGCTTCATGGGGAGCCAAGGTCATTCATTATCAGGACGAAGATAAAGAGCAGCGCTGATGCATGGCACTGGGCAAGTTGTGACGCAGGAGTGGCGCCCATACCCAAACCGGGAAGGCCGCCGCTCAAGGTCGTTTCCAAGCCTCAAGCCGAGAGGTACGGTATCAGTGACGTGACATGGCGTGAGACAGCAACGTTGAGCTGGACGGAGGTTGCAACTTGATGAGCCGTTTTTTGAGGCCGATATTGATGAACTGCCTATTTGTAAATAAACCAGGTGTAAAGAGGTTTAATAAGCGCGCAGTCAATTGAGTACCATTTCGATGTCTACGAGGAGTCTTTCACTATCGGTACGGGTCCAGTCGCGTTGCAATTCAAGCAGGTATTGCAGGGATGTCATCGGACGTGCCCCAAGTTGCACCATGCGCTGAATGGCCATCTCATGAGCTTCGACCGAGATGTCACCACAAGCGTCAGCGATGAAATACACCTCGAAGATCAATGAGAAGCCTGCCGCAAGGCAGGCTTCATTTTGGAGGCTCAGTTCAAATGCGTTTTGAGCTCCAGTGCTGCCTGACGCACCGCAGCCTTGACCTCGGGAATCGAGCTCAGCGGATTGAGCAAGCCGAAGTCGTGGATCATGCCGTTGTAGCGCACAGAGGTGACCGGCACACCGGCCGCATCCAGGTGGCGGGCGTAACCTTCGCCTTCATCACGCAACACGTCGAACTCGGCTGTTTGCACCAGGGCTGCCGGCAGCCCTTTGAGCTGTTCGGCGCTGGCGTTGAGCGGTGAAGCGTGGATCTGTGCGCGCTCGGCCGGGTTGGTGGTGTAGTTGTCCCAGAACCACTGCATCATGCCCTTCGTCAGGAAGTGGCCCTCGGCAAATTGCTGATACGAGCCACTGTCGAACCCGGCGTTGGTCACCGGCCACATCAGTAACTGAAAGCGCAGGGCCGGGGCTTTCTGTTCCTTGGCCATCAACGCCACGACCGCCGCCATGTTACCGCCGACACTGTTGCCGGCAACCGCCAGCCGCTTACCGTCGACACCGATGTCCTTGCCATGCTCGGCCACCCAGCGAGTCGCGCCATAGGCCTGGTTGATCGCGGTCGGGAACTGCGCTTCTGGCGACGGCGTGTAATCGACATACACTGCGACGGCGCCGGAGCCCACCACCAGGTCGCGAATCAGGCGTTGGTGAGTTGGGAAGTCGCCCAAGACCCAGCCACCGCCATGGAAAAACATGAACACTGGCAACTCACCTTTGACCTTGGCCGGGCGGACGATTTTCAGTTTTATGATTTGCTCTCCCACCGAGATAGAGCGGTCGCTGACTTCGACGCCGGACAGATCAACCTTCACCGATGCCTGTGCTCCGGTTAGAACCGCACGGGCGTCCTTCGGGCTCATTTGCTCCAGCGGTTTTCCGCCACCGGCCGCCAGGGCTTCAAGAAAGGCCTGGGTGTTGTGTTCGACGCCCGGACTGCCTGCGGCAATGGCATTGTCTATGGAAAGAGCCAGGAGAGAGATGGCCAGGGTTTTCTGGAGGATGTTCATGGGTAATCCTTTTTGGTTGCTAGAGGTTGAGTCAGACGCGGGTGCCGCGGGCGTTACTCGATCAGCGGAACGTTGGCCGCTCGTTTGTACGGCCCGTACTCCAACGGCACCCATTCGAAATGCTTGTCCACGGCGCTGATATGACCGATACCGGGGAACGGCAAGTGCGCGGCCGTCACCCAGGTCTTGCTCGCGGCAGCGGCGCTGAACACCTGATTGCGACTCTTGATCGCTTGCTGATTGTCGACGTCGAACCCGATCGACACCTCCGGGTGCAGGAATTGCACGGCGAGGTTGTGCACCAGGTCCCCCATGAACAGGATGCTTTGCCCCTGGGAGGTAAAGCGGTAAGTGCTGCTGCCCGGCGTGTGTCCGGTCTCCAGTTGGGCCTCGACCACACCCGGCAACGGCGACTGACCCGGAGAGAAGGTTTTGAAGCGCCCCGCGGCGATGTAAGGTGCGGTGGAGTCCTGCGCGATCTTGAAGAAGCCTTTGGCCGCTTCCGCAGCTTTGGCCAGCGCCTGCGGGTCCAGCCAGTAATCGGCTTCGGCCTTGGCGGCATACACCGAGGCGTTGGCGAAGATCGGCTGCTGCTGACCATCCACCAGACCGCAGACATGATCCAGATGCAAGTGCGTAAGCAGGATGGCATCGACCTGCTCCGGCTTGTAGCCGGCGGCTTGCATGTTGGCCGAGAGCTGGCCGGCGGTGGCACCGATGCACTGCCCTGCCCCGGTGTCGACCAGAATCAGTTGTTTGCCAGTGTTGATCAGGAAAGCGTTGAACGCCGTTTGCACGCCCGGTGTTTCAATTGCGCGACGGGCGAGCAGCGCGCGGATCTGACTCTGGTTCATGCCCTGCAGCAGCTTCGGTGAAAGATCGTTGTAACCGTCGAACAGCGCCGTCACTTCGTAATCCCCCACCGCCAACCGGTAGTAGCCGGGGACCTGAGTGGCCTGAATCGGCGCCTGAGCCTGTGCGCCAACCGAAGTCAGCACGAATGCCAGGCCTATTCCACGCAGTGTGCAAACCAGAGAATGCTTCATGCCTCACCTTTGATCGAGTCAGAAAACGGCTGATCATGTCAGCCGGGTAAACTCGATCATGCACCTGCCCGACACCCTGAAAATTGCAGCGATGTGCTGATTAACGCCTGTGGCAAGGCCCACTTCATAACTCTTAAGGTTTGCTTAAGGACTTTAAATGTCGCTGGCGGACAGACTTTCCTGAACGATCAGGAGAGCCACCATGAACCCGCCATCGGTGAATACAAACCATCCATGCCCTGTTGTACGGCCGTTGGGCGCCCTGTCCGGCTGGCAGGAGCGCCGTGCCAAGGAGCTGATGCTGCGTGACATGGGCAGCTGCGTTCGCATCAGCGCGATTGCCGAACACTGCAACCTGTCCCGTAGCCATTTTTCCCGAGCATTCAAAAAAGTTACCGGCCACTCGCCGCAGGGCTGGCTGGTGATGATGAAAATCGAAAAAGCCAAAAGCCTGCTGATCACCTCGATGCCGATCACCGATGTCGTCTATGAATGCGGTTTCGCGGACCACTCGCATTTCACCCGCACCTTCAGCCGCCTGGAAGGAATGACCCCCAAGGCATGGCGCCGGGCCTTTGTTCCTGCAATGAGCCACCCTCTCCAGACGCCAGTGATTGATCGGGACATACCCAACTGGCGCATTCACGAAAGCCTGGTCGAAGGCGTGGGACAGTCGCACGCGCGAGAACTACACGCGTGAAATGATCGAGACCGACAAAACGAACTCCTCCCTTTGGCCGCTCATGCGGCCTTTTTTCATCCGGCGCTGGCCGGTGCCAGGGGCAAGTTGAAGCAAATTCGCGCACCCTGCTCGCTGTCCTGAACCACCAATGTCCCGCCATGCGCACCGATCACCGACCTGCAGATGGCCAGGCCCATTCCCATGCCGCTACCTTTGGTGGTGAAGAAGGCATCGAAGATCTGCTCGCGCTGGTGTGCGTCAATTCCGGGGCCGTTGTCCTGGAAGCAGACCTGGACATGAGCGTCCTTTACCACTGAGCCGATGATGATGCGTCCATTGGGCAACCCTGCTCCGGCGATGGCATCCAGCGCATTGGTGATCAGGTTGAACACCACCTGCTGGATCTGCACCTCGTCGACCGACACCGGGCATTGCGCCTCAAGCCGGGTCTCCAGGCGCACATTGCGGTTCGCCGGGTCGGTGGCGGTCAGGCGCACGACCTCTGCGATCAAGTGATCGATTTGCACCGGTAACCGTTGCAACGGAGCCTGTTTGGCGAGTGCACGAAGTGCCTGGACTATGTCCGCGGCGCGAGCGCTGTCCGAGCGAATGTCTTCCAGCCCCTGAATCGCCTCCTCCAGATCGGGCTGGTCACGCTTGAGCCAGCGCAGACTGGCCGAGGCGTTGGACACAATGCCCAGCAGCGGCTGGCTGATTTCATGGGCAATCGAAGCAGAAAGCTCGCCCATGACCTTGAGGTGCGAGCTACGCGCCAGTTCCGCGCGAGAACTGCGCAAGTCCGCCTCCATTTGTGCGTGTAGCCGGTTATCCTCGACCAGCTGTTCATACAGCTTGGCGGTTTGCAGTGACACCGCGGCCGCAGAGGCGAGAATTTCCAGCATGGTCAGGCGCTGGGCGTTGAACAGCTTGGGGACCAGGCTATTTTCCAGATAGACCAGGCCGACCAACAGGCCTTGTTTGAGCAACGGCAGGCACAACACCGACCGCACCTGGCGCCGTTGCAGATCGCTGCTGTAGGCCTCGGGACAATCGGCCCGGGCATCGTCGAGCAGCAGGGTCGTGCGCGTGCGCATCGTGGCGTTGAGCACCGAGGCCGGCGCCATCGCTTCGAGCGGTTGTGCGCAGTCCAGAGTGACCCGCACACTGCCGGCTTCGACCGAAGCCGTCGCAGCCAGTTGCAGTTCGGCGCCGTTGACCATCATCAGCACGCCATTGTCGGCACCGGCCTGAATCATCAAGTGATTCATCAGGGTTTCGACCAGTCGCTCGTGCAGAACCTCCTGCGACAGTGCACGCGCCGCTTCGATCCCCACTTCAAGATCGAGGCGGGCCTGGGTCATTGGCCGGACCGGTTCGAACGATGGCTGCGCACTCAAAAACGGGTGCAAGGTTTCCAATAGGCGTGCCTTGCTGTTGGCGCCCCAAAGGTCGTAGCAATCGCGCGCGACACGCAGGTGGTAATTGGCACCCGACACCAGCCCGTTGGGTAGGCAGATATCGGCCAGCTGTTCATGGGCCAGCGCCTGCTCATGGATGAAACCTGCCGCCGCTGCAGCGATCTGCGACTGATCGAAACAACGGATAGCGACCAGTTCCTGACCACGCAAACGGGCGATGACTCCCTCGATCAGCAGCAGTTTGTTGCGGAAGGTTATCGGGTTGAGTTCGACCCAGGGCAGGAAGCGCAGGCGTTGCCGCTCGAGTTTTTCCAGTTTTTCCGTCACCTCGCCCGGCGCTTGCGCACTACCCAGGGACAGGCTGTAGAACAGGTAGTAATCGGCGAGATTGATATGCGCCGGGATGGACCAGGCGAGCGCGGCGGCTTCTTCGAAACGTCTTAATGCGTAAGGGATATCGCCAAAATAAAACGCCGACATGCCTGAATACAGCCACGACCAGAACAACGTCGGCTGCGACACACGGGCACGGTCGATGGGGCCGAAACGGTCATGCTCGATGCCATCCAGTTCGGCCAACGGTCGATGGAGGCGCCCGTCACGCAGATCGGTGGCGAAAGCCTGTTGCGCCAGCAGGATACGCTCGATATCGATGTAATGAAATTGCCGTACCCACGCCAACCCATGCTCCAGTTCGTTCAACACCCCTTGCAAGGGTTCGCCCATGAACAGCAGGTCGGAACCGATGTGGTTGCAGGCGTAACAGGACATGCCCAGGTCGCCGCCGGCCTGGCCGCACTCGAATGCGGCGAACGCCTTCTGTCGAGCGTACGCCATCGGTCGGGTCCACGGGCTGACTTGATCGAGCGCCACCAGCGTGCCTGTGCGCCCGGCTTCGTAGCCTTGCTTGTCGGTGATTTCAAGCGCCACTTCGGCGAAGGCCTGCCCGTCCACATATTCGCCATAACGTTCGGCAATCATCACGCCAAACCAGGCAAAACCGTAACCGCTGCCTGACGTGGTGCCATGCAGCAGTGTGAGTTCGACCATTTTTGCCAAATGCAGAAAACGAATGTCGTCGTCGACGAAGAACGAAGAAATCAACGTACTGAGCAACTCCATGGCCGCTTCGACAGACGGGTCATCGGCCTTGGGCAAATGCACCAGATCGGCGATGCGGCGTGAGCCTACATACTCACGAACCTGGGTAAATGCCAGGGTCAAATCGTCCTGCGAGGGCCTGCGCTGAAGGGGAATATCGAGCAAGGCCAGACCGTTCAGCGCCTCGGTGATCGCCCCCTCGTAATCGGAGTGCAGCGTGCGCAAGGTGGCCCGTAACCGGTAGGTCTTCGCGCGGTCGAGCACTGTGGTGGCCTGGGTGAGGCAATCGTCGAGGCGGCGCCGGGCGCCTTCCAGATCGGCCAGGAGCATGTCGCACTCGGCAGCCAGCCATTGGGTGGCAAACGCCTGCCTGTAGAGGCTCGACCAACCTGTCTGGCCGAGCAGGCTCTCGGCCGTGCGAAGATAGCCCACGGCCTGCTCGACAGCGGCGGTGTCGCGGGCGCGTTCAGCGGCTTCGACCAACAGCTCGACGAACGCCGCCCGGCGATGCGCCTGCAGTTCATCGGCTTCAATGCGCTGGACCTGACTGGCGATTTCGAACACACGCTCATGGATCTGCTTGCCACAATGATCAAGCATGGCGCCAGCGATACGCGCATGCTCGGCGGCGCGTCCCGCTGACGCCGCAAGCTGACAGGCCGCCTCAAGCACACGGTCATGGGGAAACACCAGTTGCTCGCGTTCACGCAACAGAAAACCTCCATCGACCAGGCTTTGCACATCACGGGTGATTTGCTGCGGCTCACACGGCAACAGCCGATGCAGCAGTGACACATCACAGCGTCCGCCGATGTAACCGGCCGTGCGCAGCACTTCGCGCTCCATCGGTGACAGGCGCTCGAGTCGCAATACCATCAAGTCCGCGACGTTGTCGGCGTAGCGATAACCGTCCACGTCCTGTTGATTCCAGACCCAGCGGCGCCCCTGCACGTCAAAGCGCACCAGATGCTCATCGATCAATGCGCGCAACACCTGGCTGACGAACAGAGGGTTGCCGGCCGTCTTGTAATGCACGACTTGCGCCAGGGCCGCAATCTCCCTGGTTTCGGTGTCCAGTTCAGCGGCGATCAGCTGCGCGACAGCGGCCACCGACAATGGCCCCAGCATGACGCTTGCACAAGGCAAAGATTGCTCGCGGCCCAGCACCTCCAGCACTCCCCCTTCGCGCTCGAGAGCCTGCGTCTGCGCCTCGCGATACGCCAGTATCAGCACCAGATGCCTGGGCCGCCGATCGACGAAGGCCTGCAAAAACGACAGCGTCGAATCATCCGCCCATTGCACATCATCCACGAACAGCACCAGGGGACATCCCGGCTGAGCGAAGACTTCCAATACATCGAGCAGGGTCCGGTTGGCGCGATCGAGCGCATGTCGGGCCGGCATGTTCGGCAGCTCAGGTGTGACCCCGATGACCAGCTCGGCCTCGGGCGCCAGTTCCACCAGAAGCCTGCCCCGCCCCTTGAGCCGTTCGACCAGTTGCTCGCCCAGCGTCTGCAGCTCCAGAGCCGGCTTGCCCAGCAACTGGGTCATCAGCGACTTGAGGATTTCTGCCAAGGGCGCAAATGGAATTTCCTGCTGCAACAGATTGCTCTTGCCGCTGGCCCAGTAGCCTGGCGCCAGGGGCCGGACACCCTGATGTATCAGCGTCGACTTTCCGGCGCCCGGCGCTCCACCGACCAGCAGGACCCGGGCAACGCCATCGCGACCCACCTGATCCATCAGCTCGACCAACTGCGTGCGTTCGGCCTCTCGACCGAACAGCACATCGCCGCGGGCCGAGGCAGGCAACACATCGATCGCGCCCAGGCGGAACGCGTCGATACGCTCATGTTCCAGCCACTGCTGTTGGCACCAGGCCAGATCTACGGCCATTGATTCGGCACTCTGGTAGCGGGCACCCGGTTCTTTCGCCAGGCCTTTGAGCAGCACTCGGCAGATGCCTTCCGGCAGATCGGTGACATGAATCGCCGGTGATTCAGGCTGGACAGCGGCATGCACGTGCAGCCATTGGGCCGGGTCGCGAGCAGTGAGCGGCAGGCGGCCGGTCAGTGCCTGATAAAGAATCGCGGTCAGCGCGTAGATATCGCTGCGCGCATCAAAACTGGCGGCATCGCGTCGTACCTGCTCGGGGGCCAAATAAGGCCATTGCTCCAGGTCGGGAAGTTCAACGGCGGGCGCCTCCCCGGCATGGTTGTGAACACTCAGCAGCCTGACCGAGTCGGCCGCATCCACCACCAAGTGGTGGGGTAGCAGGCTGGCATGTCGCACACCCCTCTTCTGGGCGCCCGCCAGTGCGTTGGCCGCGGCTACGGCGATACCCAGCAAGCGTGCCAGTGGCAGCCCTGTGTCACTGATCAAATCAGTCAGCGGCACCCCGGACGCGGGATAGATCAACAAAGGCCCCTCGGCCGAGCGGATGAACGCGACAGGGGCAATCGCCCAGGCCGGATCCAGACGCAAGTGAAACTCGCGTTCCAGCCGCTGACATAGGGAAGGCCGCTGGATCGGCGCTCGGGCGGCGAGCCAGCGTGTGCCCGATGGACGATCCTGGAGCGCGAACCAGGTCAGGTCGTTTTCCCTGCGCACCAGGGTGAAGGTGCATCGCTCAAGCCAGGCTTCATCGTGTACGACATCAAGAATGTGCAAACCGGATGCTGAGAGAGAGCTGCTGGGCATGAACAATCACCGCTGAAGATTCGGGCTGAGCCGGTGAGTATACGCAAGGCTCTGGCCCGGGGGCTGCGCTTGAGCGATCCTGTCCGTTATCGGCATCAGGATGGCAGTCGAGGGCCCCCCGGCCTGTAGTTTTTTGCCTACCGGAATCGCTGCGTGTTATCCCTCGGGATAATTGCATTATGCGAGGCCCTCCCCTAGCGTGTAGCCCTGATGAAACGACGTTGCGGCGTCACTCCCCGTCAACGCAGTGCAGAGGTACCTATGATCCGACTCGGCCAGGCCACTATTTCCCTGGAACGGCGTGAAGCCTTTCTTGATGGACGGCCGCTGCGTGTCGGGGGCCGGGCATTCGAAATCCTCTCGGTGCTGTTGCAAGCCGATGGCCGAATCGTCAGCAAGGATGAATTGATCACACAGGTCTGGCCTGACACCGTCGTCGAGGAAAACAATCTCCAGGTGCAGATCTCCTCGCTGCGCAAGTTGCTTGGAGAAAAAGAGTTCATCCAGACGGTCCCGCGCCGAGGTTACCGATTATTGAAAGAACGTGAATCGCCCCTGCCCCTGTTCCATCCGGTATCTCCGGTCACCAATGCGTCCGAGGATCAGGAGAAGATCGATCCTGACAGCGTGCCGGTGTACATCGTGGATGATGAAGCGTCCGTACGCACAGCACTCAGTCGTTTGCTGCGGGCCGAAGGCATCGCACACCGGATATTCACCTCGGCCGAAGAATTGCTCAATGCTGACCTCGACATTGGCCCCGCCTGCCTGTTGCTGGACATCAGCCTGCCCGAGGCGACAGGCCTGGAACTGCAATCGACACTCGGACAACGCGGACATCCGTGGCCGGTGATTTTCATGACAGGGTTCGGCACCATCCCGATGTCGGTGCAGGCCATGAAAGCGGGAGCGGTCGAGTTCATGACCAAACCTTTCAACGACGAGCAGTTACTCGATACCCTGCGCACCACCCGTCAGCGTGCAGCGATGGCATTCGAGCTATGGCGGCGCATTCAGGCCGCCCGTAAAAAAGCCGCTCTGTTGACCCCCCGTGAGTGCGAAGTGCTGCCACTGATCGTGGAGGGTCTGTCCAACAAACACATCGCCAATCGGCTGGGTACCAGCGAAATCACCGCCAAGGTCCATCGCAAACACATCATGGAGAAAATGCAAACGCGCTCGCTGGTGAGCCTGGTCAGCCTGTATGGGTTGATTAGCGCAGAGCCGACGTCTGGCCCGCAGAGTCCTGCATGACTACCCACAATGATTGCGCCGCACCCGGGTCATCGGTCAGCGCCATGATCATCGTCTGTATCGTGGACGACGATGCGTCCGTTCGCAAAAGCCTGGCCAATCTGCTGCGGTCGGCGGGATACCGCTCTCGGGTATTCACTTCGGGAGAGGAGTTCCTGGCCCTCGAAAACTTCGATGAGATCGCATGCCTGCTGCTGGATTTGAAGATGAACGGACTGTCAGGGATCGAGGTCATGCACGCGCTGACGCTCAAAGACAGTAGATTTCCAGTGATTTGCATGTCGGCACACTGGGATGAAGCGACACTGGCCGAAACCAGCCGCTATGAGCCCATCGAATGTTTGCGCAAACCCTTCAGCGGCGAAGCTTTGCTGAGTGCGGTCGAGTCTGCGCTTCAATGTGAGCGTTGAAAGTCTCTGATGCTGCCGCAAGTCAACCGGCCAAGGCTGCGTCCGCAGTAAGCCCGGTAGAGAAAGGCAAACTTCAGTTGGAATATTCCAGCCTCAATCCAAACTTTTCCCTTCGCCGGGCGTCCCTTGTTTAAGACAGGCCGACATGGCCTGTCTACCCCGGACAACTGACCCTCAGCCAAGGACTTGTGATGACTTTTTTCATTTTCCTTCTCGCCTGCGCCGCTGCCGCCAGCACTGGCATCCTGTTCAAACCGGGCCAGTGGTACGAATCCCTGGTCAAACCCGGCTTCACGCCGCCCAATTGGGTGTTTCCCCTCGCCTGGACGACCATCTACCTGCTGCTCGCCTGGGGCGGATACCGGATGACCTTGATACCGGGTAGCCAGGTGGTGCTGGCGTTATGGGCGGCGCAGATTGCGCTGAATACGCTGTGGACGCCGGTGTTCTTCGGCGCGCACCACCTTCTCGCCGCCATGCTGATCCTGGCACTGCTCTGGCTGGTGGCCGTGGCAATGGTGGTAATGGCAGTGCGGCTCGATGTCATCACTGGCCTGATCTTCTTTCCTTACGTTGCCTGGCTGTGTGTAGCGGCCGCGTTGAATTTTTCCATCTGGCGCAATAACCGCTGATGCCACCTAGCCCAACGAAGTCGCCCTTTCAGGTTGTGTTGGGTGCCGGGATGTCACCAGGCCGATAAAGGAAATCGCCAGCGCCAGGCCGATGGTGGTGCTCACTTCGGTGCGGTGCTCGGGGGTGATCATCATCACCGCCAGCGCTGCGCAAATGAACACAATCACCAGCCAGGTCAGCCAGGGAAACAGCCACATGCGAAAGGTCAGCTCGACCTTCTGCCGACGCAACATCCGCCGCATGCGCAACTGCGACACGGCAATGGCCAGGTACACCAGCAAGGCGATGGCGCCTGAACTGGCAAGCAGGAATTCAAACAGCCCGGCGGGCATGAAGTAGCTCCACACGGTGATCGCCGCGCCCAGCACGGTGCTGGCGATGACTGCTGCCCGCGGCACGCCTTCGCTGGAGGTCGCCTTCAGCGCTTTCGGCGCATCGCCACGCTTACCCAGCGAGTAGAGCATGCGCGAGGCAATGTAGATCGAGGAGTTCATGCAACTGGCCACGGCGATCAGCACCACCACGTCCACCATGAACTTGGCGTGGGGAATGTTCATGATTTCCAGGGCCCGCTGGTAGGAGCCCACGGAAGCCAGCAGCGGATCGTTCCAGGGCACCACGGAGATGACCACGAAAATCGACAACAGGTAGAACACGCCGATGCGCCAGATCACCGAACGCGTGGCCTTGGCAATGTTCTGCGAGGGATTGTCGGATTCGGCGGCGGCGATAGTTACGGCCTCGGTGCCGATGAAGCTGAACATGATGGTGATGAAGGCGCCCACCACCGCCGACAGGCCGTTGGGGGCGAACCCGCCGTGTTCGGCCATCAAGCCGCTCAAGCCGCTGACCTGCCGATCGGGCACCCAGCCCATCAACACGGCAAATCCCACGCCGATGAAACCGATGATCGCCACCACCTTGGCCATGGCGAACCAGAATTCGAACTCGCCGTACTTGGAGACACTGAACAGGTTGGTGATCACCAACGCAATGATCGACGCCAGGGCGAACAGCCAGGCATCGATCTGGGGAAACCATTGGTTCAGCACATGGCCGGCGGCCAGTGCTTCGATAGGGATCACCAGCACCCAGAACCACCAGTAGAGCCAACCGATGGTGAAGCCGGCCCAGCGCCCGATGGCCTGGTCGGCATAGGTCGAAAATGACCCGGTATCGGGATTGGCCACCGCCATTTCCCCGAGCATGCGCATGACCAGCACCACCAGCAGGCCGGAGAACAGATAGGCCAGCAATACGGCCGGACCGGCCGCCGCAATGGCATGCCCCGAGCCTACGAACAATCCGGCGCCGATGATGCCGGCGATGGAAAGCATGGTGACGTGACGAGGCTTGAAGCCCTGCGCCAATTGGCCGTTCGAATCCTTGGAACTCGGGCTTGTCATTGTGTGCACCGCGGCAAAAGATGCGCCACCTTACCCGGCTTTTCCGCCAAATCAGTTACCTGATCACGCCGCCTCCGTGTCTGATCTCGACACGGGCGAGCTATTCGTTCACGGCCAAGACTCGTCGGTCAATTAGCTGGCATCGCAATCAATTGCGCTCGGACGGCTGCAGGCGTGGCTTGTACATGCCGTTGGCGATCATCAGCGCAGGCTCTTCATCGTCGTGCTGCTGGCTGAGGAATTCGCGTATCGCTTCGGCGGTTCGCCTGGCGCTGGTCACCACGAAAAAATGCCCCTCGCCCTGCAGGACGTACAATTCGGCACGGCGGATGGCGCGGCGCAGGATGTGCGCGTTGTACAGCCGTACCAGGGTGTCGCGTTCGCCGGTGAGAATCAGCGTGCGCTGGCGCAGACGGAACAGCCGCAGCAGGCTGGTCCAGCCGATCAGGGCGGCTAGCTGGTGGTAATAGGTCCGCGGGTTGGCCGTGAGCATGCCGTTCACCACACCGAAGCGCAGCAGCGTCTGTAGCGAATTGCTCGAGCCTTCCTGCTTGCCCGGTTTGACACGTTTGCTACTGCGAAAAAAATCCAGGATATCGGCGGGCTTCACCAGCATCGCCGGGCCGGCGGAGGTCGCGGCAAGGATCAGCCGACGCACCATGCCCGGGTAACGCAGGGCGAATTCCTGCGCCAATGCACCGCCCCAACTCACACCGAACACATCGACCTGTTCGATCCCCAATTGCTTGAGCATCTCGGCGATCAGGTCGGCATGGCGCGGCAGACGCATCGGCCTGCGGGGCATTTGCGATTTTCCGACCCCGGGCACATCCAGCGTAATGGTCCTGTAGCCCACCAGTTCGTCGCGCAGGGGATCGAAGGTACGGATCAAACCACCCAGGCCGTTGAGCAAGAGCAGCGGTGAACCTTGGCCGCGGATTGAAACGTTCAACTGCAAATCTTGAATGGTCAACTTGTGTGTTGTCATGGATTCCCCCCTGGCGTGCCTCATGGATCTCAATGGCAGTAACAACACCCTCGACGGTTATGGGGCCTTTCATTGGCGCTGTCCAGGTCGATCTTCAAGTCGTGGGCACTGATGATCTTGAGCATTGAAATCTTCCCCGCTCAGGCGCCTGGGTTTGAAACTTGAATGAAGATCGACCAGGCCCCGAGCAGTATCCAGAATGTGGTAAAGATCCATGGCGTACGCACCGAAAACAACAAGGCTTTGCGGTAGCCTTTATGCGTGGACTCTCGTTCGGAAAACAAAGGGGATTCGTCGTAGGCCAATCCCATCAGCGGCTCACTGCGCAGCAGCTCGCTCTGCTTGAAATACCAGTGATCGATAATGTCATAGGCCGCGCGAATGCCGGGCCAGGCATTCAGGGAACTGAGCACCCCAAACAATGCCAGAAACGGGGGTACCACCAACGTGAACAGCTTGCCCCACTCGGGGTTCAGATTGGCCATGCAGGAAGCAAAGGCAATCACCAGAAAGGACTGTGCGGCCAGGTAAGCGTCCGTCCGATTGGCGAGGATACTGGTCTCGTACTGAATCTCCCTTCGGTAGAAATCCAAGCGTTCTTTGGGCGAGCCAAACATCTTTGCGTTGTGCTCGCTCAGCTCGGTTTGATCGATGTGAGAGGTCAGGATTTTCGGCACGATGGTTTCACTCTGATCGGTTGGTACGGTGGCCATTTCATCTGAAGGTGATGAGCCTGAGAAAATTTTCTAAAGATTCTTCAAATTCGACGAGCGGCACGGCGTACTGCCACTCGGGCATTTACTTCACCAGTCGTCGCTCGATCCTTCGCTGAGCCAAACTTACACAACGCAAACGCTCTCTACATCGCGCGGAAAAACCAGCGGCCCAGAAGCGCCATGTCGCGATTTTTTAAGGAATGGGTCAAGGAACCTGATTTTCAAACCGGGAAGGCCGCCGCTTAAAGTCGTCTCCAGGCCTCAAGCCGAGAAATACGGGATCAGTGACGTGACATGGCGTGAGACAGCCACCTTGAGCTGGACAGAGGTGGCCACTTGATGAGCCTGAAAGCCTGCATAGGGCCAAAAGCCCCCTCCACCCTCAACCCCGTCCAACCACCGGCGCATGCTCGGCCATCAATTCCATGACCCAGTCGATGAATACCCGCACCTTGGCGCTGACATGGCGATTGGGCGGGAATGCCAGGTACATCGGCATCGGTGCCATGTGCCAGTCCTCAAACAGTGGCAGCAGCTCGCCGCTGACCACGTGCGGTTTGGCCATGTACTGCGGTAGCCAGAGCGTGCCCAGACCCGCCAGACCTGCGGCGAGGTAGGCATTGCCGTCGTCGACCGTCAGCTGCGGGCGGCCCTGGGCCTCGATGCGTTCCTCGCCCCGCTGCATCGCGTAGGGCAAGGCTTTGCCTGTACGAAACCAGAGAAAGCCGACGGTACTGTGCCCGCCCTCCTCCAGCTCACGTGGGTGCGTCGGCGTACCGCAGCGCTGCAGGTAGCCCGGCGCGGCATAGATACCGAGTTGCAGGTCGCCCACATGCCTTGCCACCAGGGACTGATCGGTGATCTCGCCGCCACGCAACACGCAGTCGACGTTTTCGCCAATGATGTCGACGATTCGATCGCTCACGCCCACGGTCAGCTGGATTTCCGGGTAGCGTGCAAAGAACCCAGGCAAGGCGGGTATCAGCAGCATTCGCGCCAGCGGACTGGGCACATCCACCCGCAGCCGCCCGCGCGGTGTCATCGACGCGCTGGACAGGCTGGTCTCGGCGTCGTCCATATCGGCCAGCAGCCGGGTGACGCGCTCGTAGTAGGCCGCGCCATCGGCGGTGACGTTGACCTTGCGTGTGGTGCGGTTGAGCAGGCGCACGCGCAGCCGCGCTTCCAGTTGCTGGACGAGCTGCGTCACGCTGGTCTTGCTCATGTGCAGGGTGGCTGCCGCCTTGGTGAAGCTGCCGGTTTCCACCACTCGGGCGAAGGCCTGCATCGCATCGAAACGGTCCATTTCACGCCTCACTCGGGTCTGGATAGTTTGGATTCTACAAACAGTCATGACCAGAGTTGCTTGTTTATCCAGGTCGGCCGACTTTCTACAGTAGTTCCATCATCAGCAACGGGCCACGATGGCCCCGAAGGAGCTATGCAATGACCATTGAACGTGATGTCGTTTTCCCGCCTGATCGCCATGCACTGTACGAACTGCACCGCTACTCGCCGGCGATTCGCTCCAACGGTTTTCTGTTCGTATCCGGTCAGGTCGGCAGCCGCAAGGATGGCTCGGCCGAGCCGGACCTCGCGGCGCAGGTGCGCCTGGCCTTCACCAATCTCAACGCGATCCTGGCCGAGGCCGGCAGTAGTTTCGAGGATGTGGTCGACACGACCATCTTCATGGTCGAGCCCGACTCGACATTCGAAACCATCTGGGAGGTAGCGGCCGAGTACTGGGGCGAAGCGCCCTACCCGACGGCGACCGCTATCGGCGTGACCTGGCTGTCCGGCTTCGACTTCGAGATCAAGGTGATTGCCAAACTACCGCAATAGACCCGACTCAGTCCCTCCTCCGATCGCCAAAGGAAACAGTTTGTTTTTTCCAGAGAACGCTATTCGTTCACGCGGACTCAAGCGTCGACTGGATCGTAATCGTTCACGTTGGCGACCTGGGCATGCAGGCGGCCCAACAACTCGATCAACGTGTCCACTTCCGAGGCTGAGAGCCCACTGAGCAACCGCCGTTCGCGTTCCAGTGCAACCTTGAGCACCCGCTCATGCAGCGCTTTGCCACTGTCAGTCAGGCTGACGGTGTAGCGCCGTGCATCCTTGGAATCGACCTGGCTGCAAATGTGCCCGGCCACTTCCAGCGATTGCAGTGAACGGCTGACCGCACTCTTGTCGAGGCCGATCGTCTGACAGATTCGATTGGCGGTGATGTCGTTTTCCACGGCGAGCATCGAGAGCATTCGCCACTCGACCACACCGATGCCGAAATGCTTGCGATAGCACTGCGACGCCCCCGAGGAGAGCTTGTTGGACAGGAAATTCAACAGCGCGGGGACATAACGCGTCAGGTTCAGCTGGGATTCTGCGGACATTGAGCAAACACCTTGGATCGGCGGGTCTTGGAATATTAGTTGACACCGCAACTAAATAATCGGAGGATTTCCCTACCGAACGTCACGGGCGATGATTCGCATGATAGGCCGTCGCCCTGACTCATAAAAATAATTATCAGGTCCTGGTCATGAACCCCTTCACTCTCATCGCCTTCGCGTTGCCCAAGCAAACGATCGTCCTCCACGCGCCAGCGCCCGGCTGACCTGCCTCCCTGGCCAATGCTCTAACCCAGTTTTTTTCAGCAGCCACTTCAGTGTGGAGGGACAAGTCATGCTTCAAGTCAACGTCACCCGCAAAGCCGACGAAGCCGAAGGTATCTGCAGTTTCGAATTATGTGCCGCGGACGGCAGCACGCTACCGGTGTTCGAAGCCGGTGCCCACATCGACGTTCACATTGCCGACGGCCTCACCCGGCAGTACTCCTTGTGCAACGATCCCAGGGAGCGCCATCGCTACCTGATCAGCGTGCTCAAGGACCCGAACTCCCGTGGCGGCTCCAAAGCCATGCACGAGCAGATACGGTCAGGGCAAACGCTGACCATCAGTGCTCCGCGCAACCTTTTCTCGCTGGAGCACTCAGCCAGCCGACACCTGCTGTTTGGCGGTGGCATCGGCATCACGCCCATGCTGGCCATGGCCTATGAGCTTTCGCACCAGGGCGCCGACTTCGAGTTGCATTACTGCTTTCGATCCAGCGACCGCGCGGCGTTCGTTGCGCTGCTGGCGCAGACGCCTTTCGCCGATCGCATCAAGCTTCACGACGACAGCGGCTCGCACATCCAGAAGCTGGATGCACCCGCCTTGCTCGCCACACCCGACGCCGGCACCCACCTTTATGTGTGCGGACCGGGCGGTTTCATGAACTACATCCTCGACGCTGCGCAGAACGCGGGCTGGTCCCAGGACCGCGTACACAAAGAGTTCTTCGCCGCAGAACCTGTCGATCAAAGCGCCAATGCCCCCTTCGAAGTCGAGCTGGCACGCAGCGGCCGGGTCTTTCAGATTCCTGCCGAACGTACGGTGTTCGAAGTGCTGGACGAGGCCGGTATCGAGATCGAGTCATCCTGCGAGCAAGGCGTCTGCGGTACCTGCGTAACCCGGGTTCTGAAGGGCATACCCGAGCACCGGGACCAGTTTCTGACAGTGGCTGAACAGGCCGCCAACGACCGCTTTACCCCCTGCTGCTCTCGCGCCAGATCATCGCGCCTGGTGCTGGATCTCTGAATCGAACAACAACATGAAACCTGGAGAACACCCATGAACATCCAGTCGCTTGCCGAAGAAATTGCAGCGCCGGCCTTGCCTGACTTTCCCCTGAACCAGTGGTACGTCGCTGCGCTGGGTTGGGAGTTGAAGGACAAACCCGTGGGCCGCACGCTGCTCAACAAACCTGTCGTGCTGTTTCGCAAACCCAGTGGCGAGGTCGCCGCGCTGGAAGACCGCTGCTGCCACAGGGCACTGCCATTATCGAGCGGCACACTCGAAGAATCCGGCATTCGTTGCGGCTACCATGGCCTGCTGTACGATGAACGCGGAAAATGCGTCGAGATCCCTGGCCAGGACAAGATTCCGAGCAAGGCCAAAGTACCCGCCTACCACGTGCGTGAGCAGGACCAGATCGTCTGGATCTGGTTTGGCAGCGAGTCACAATCGGAGCCGACCTGCGAGCCGCCGACCTACCCTGTCCACAGCAGCGGCAAGTACCTGTTCGACGGCAACGTCTACCACTACGACGCGCCTTACCAGCTGATTCACGACAACCTGATGGACTTGAGCCATCTGGGTTATGTCCACCTGCGCACCATCGGCGGCAACGCCAGCATCCACATGAATGCCCGGATGAGTGTGGAAAGTGAAGGCGATGTGGTGCGGGTCGTGCGCCACATGCCGGACTCCGTTCCACCGCCCACGTACACGGCCGCCTACCCGTTCATAGGCACCGTGGACCGCTGGCAGGAAATCGAATTTCACGTCAGCCATCTGCGCATCTGGACCGGAGCGGTAAATGCCGGTACCGAGGACCTGGACGACCCCGATCGCGGTGGTTTCCATATGCGCGGATTCCACGGGGTCACACCCGAGACTGCAACCACCAGTCACTACTTCTGGACCATTGCCACCAACCCCGAAAGCGATCCGGAAGCCATCAAGGCCAAGGTGGTTGAGCAAACGATATTGACCTTCGATGAGGACAAGGTGGTGATCGAAGACCAGTACCGGAACATGTGCCGGTTTGGCGTGCGCCCGATGATCGACATCCATGTCGATGCCGGTGCCAATCGCGCCCGCCGCATCATCGAGCAACTGCGCCAATCCACTTCCTGAAGTACCCAGCGCACGCGTACCGATTAAGAGTGCGTGCGCATTTTCCGGGCCCTTGCATGCTCCACTGACTCACAAAAACAAGAAGGTATCGACATGTACTCACTGCAATCCCTGCTTTGGCGGGGTGGTTTCGGCTGCCCGTCGTTCATACCCACTGTCTATCCACAGCTTCGGAGCCTGACGCCATGAGCCAGTCGATAGGGCAACAGCTGGACGAAAAACCCATGGTCAGCTTCCAGTGGGGCGTGATTGCGCTCTGCTTTCTGATCAACATGCTCGATGGCTTCGATGTATTGGTGATGGCGTTCACCGCCGCTTCCATTTCCGCCGACTGGGGCCTGAGCGGCACTCACCTCGGCTACCTGCTCAGCGCCGGGCTGGTCGGCATGGCGATTGGCTCGCTGTTTATCGCGCCCTGGGCCGACCGCATCGGGCGACGGCCGCTGATCCTGCTGTGTGTCGGCATTGCCGGGCTGGGCATGCTGGCGTCATCCAGGGCGACCTCACCGGAAATGCTCGCCGTATTGCGCCTGATCACCGGACTTGGCATCGGTGGCATCCTGGCCAGCAGCTACGTCATCGCCGGGGAGTACGCCAACAAGAAGTGGCGCAGCCTGGCCATCAGCCTGCAATCCACGGCCTATGCACTGGGCGCCACGATCGGCGGCCTCATCGCGGCGCAGATCATCCCGTCCCTGGGCTGGCGTTCGGTGTTCTTTTACGGTGGCGTAGCGACGCTGCTGACCCTGCCCATCCTTGCATTCTGGTTGCCCGAGTCCCTGGCTTTCCTGCTGTCTCGCCAACCCCGGCGTGCGCTGGAACGTATCAATATCCTGCTCAAACGCGTGGCGATCACCTCGCTCGAGCGTTTGCCCGAGGTGTTGCAGGACGCCAGGAAACCGCTACGGGCGACCTTTGCAGAACTGTTCTCGCCAGCCCTGCTGCGCTCGACCTTGCTCGTCTGGTGCGCCTTCTTCCTGGTGATGTTCGGCTTCTACTTCGTCATGAGCTGGACGCCGAGGCTGCTGGTGTCGGCCGGCCTGTCGAATACGCAGGGAATGACTGGCGGCGTGCTGCTCAACGTCGGCGGCATTCTCGGCACTTCGCTGATCGGCCTGCTGGCGGCACGCTTTCGTCTGTCCCGGGTACTGATGGCTTACCTGGTGATCAACGCGGTACTGCTGGCAATCTTCGTGAAATTCACCACCCACCTGAACCTGGCCTTCGCCCTGGTCCTGCTGATCGGCATCTTTGTGAACGGCTGCGTCGCCGGGCTCTATGCCCTGACCCCAAGCATCTACAGCGCCACCCAGCGCGTCACCGGCCTGGGTACCAGTGCGTATTCGGCCGCCCGTGAGTGGGCCAACAAACCTGTGAGCTGGCTTGCCAGCGAAGAGGCCGGCACAGCCAACATCTCCTTCATCTGACACACCGCCTTCGCCGGCAAGCCGGCTCCTACAGATGTGTGCACATGCCCCTGCAGCTACTTGACTCCTGACGAAAGCGAGCAAGTCGGCGTTGGTGGTCGGCATACCGTGGGGGGTAGCCCGAGTAGGTTTTAAGCGTGCCGTTTTGCACCAGCTTGGCTGACCGTCAGGAAAAGTGTCTGCCCTCATGCATCCGTGCCGGTGCATGAGGGCAACCCGGTCAATGCGGTGGGAACACCACGCCGACCCGCTCGGCATACTTCAACCAGGCAGCCTTGAGCCGTTGCACCGTCTCGGGTTGGGCGGCCGCCAGGTCGGTGGTTTCGCCGCGGTCCTGGGCCAGATCGAACAATTGCCATCGCGGCGGCTGCGCGTTATCGCCAAAACCTGCTTGGGGACGCATGCCTAGCAGTTTCAGGTTTCCCTCGCGGTAATAGGCATTGCCAAACAGCTCGCCGGCCAGGCTATCGTCAATGTGCGGGCTGCCCTTGCCGGCAAGCATCGGCAGCATGGATTTGCCGGTAATCGGGTGTTTACCTGCGTCCGTTGGCGCTTCGATACCCGCCAGCTCGAGGAAGGTCGGCGCCAGGTCATCCACCCGCGCAACCCCGCGTTCCACACCCTGGCGACGCAGTGACTTGGGCAGTTGAACGATCGCCGGCACGCTGATGCCGCCTTCTGCGGTGGTGCCTTTGAACAGGTGGAAAGGTGCCGCGCTGACTTCAGCCCAGCGCAGGCCATAGTCGATCTGCGAACCCTTCTGCCCGAGGTTGGCATAGCTATTGTCGGTGTGTGGGCCCGGTGGATAGAACTGGGCGTGGTTCTCCCCTGCCGCGCCGTTGTCCGACATGAACATGATCAGCGTGTTGTCGTACTGTCCACTTTGCCGCAGGTAATCAACCAGGCGGCCAATGTTATGGTCGAGGTTGTCGACCATGGCGGCGTAGATTTCCATCTTCCGCGCCTCGACCTTTTGCTGCTCAGGGCTCAGTTGCTCCCAGCCCGGCAGCTTGGGATTCACCGGTAGCGGCTTCGCCGGTTGGGCATCGCCCGCCATCAGGCCGAGTTTTTTCATCCGTTCGATCCGCGCCAGCCGTACGCTGTCATAGCCCTGGTCAAACCGACCTTTGTACTTGTCCAGGTACACCTTCGGTGCTTGCAGCGGCCAGTGCGGCGAGGTGAACGCCGCATAGGCGAAAAACGGCTTGCCGTCCTTCTGGCTGTTTTGCAGGTAGCTGATCAGTTTGTCGGTGTAGAAATCGGAGGAATAGAAATTCTCCGGCAACTCCACGGCCTTGCCGTTTTCCCGATAGTGCACTTGTTCGATCCTGGCCGGGTCGACACTGGCGGGTTTGAAGTGCGACGAACCGCCCTCCAGCAAGGTAAACGACTGCTCGAAGCCACGCTGATCCGGTCCCTGGTCCGTCTCCAGACCCAGGTGCCATTTGCCGACCATGAGGGTGCTGTAGCCGCCCTGTTTCAGCAGTTCGGCGATCGAATAGGAACGTTGGTTCAGATAGCCCTCGTAACCCGGCTTGCCCCGTTGAAAGGGTTGCAAGGCTTCCGCCATGGTGCCGAGTCCGGCGAGGTGGTTGTCCGTGCCGGACATCAGCATCGAGCGGGTGATCGAACAGGTCGGCGCGGCGTACAGGTTGGTGAACTGCAAACCATCCCTGGCCAGTTGATCCAGGGTGGGCGTATTGATTTCGCCGCCATAGCTGCCCAGGTCGGAATACCCCAGGTCATCGGCCACGATCAGCAGGATATTGGGCTTTGCCGAGTCAGCGCTGGCCGCCATGGCCAGGCTGCTACTCACTGCCAGCACGGCCGTCAGTAAGGTTTGAGGCAGACGCAAAAGAGGCATGTGTTCTCTCTTATTGTGTTGATCGAGGAGGGTTTCCAGCGCGGCTTACTCTTCGAAGATCGCCACCGCGCGAACAAACCCCGCCGAAGCATGCTTGATCTTGTAGGGGAAACACGACACCAGAAATCCACTGGCCGGCAAGGATTCCAGGTTGGCGAGCTTTTCCATTTGCCCATAACCGATATCGCGCCCGGCCTTGTGCCCTTCCCAGATGATCGAGGCATCGCCATCGGCGGCAAAACGCTCGCGGGTGTACTTGAAGGGGGCGTCCCAGCTCCAGGCATCGGTACCGACCACCCGTACCCCACGCTCCAGCAGGTACATCGTGGCTTCACGGCCGATGCCGACGCCGGCATCCAGATACCCCGGCTGGCCGAACAACGCGCCGGCACGGGTGTTGATCAGCACGATATCCAGCGGCCGCAACACGTGGCCGATACGCGCCAGCTCCGCTTCGATCTCGTCGGCGGTCACCACATGACCGTCCGCCATGTGCCGAAAGTCCAGCTTCACCCCCGGTTGCAGGCACCAATCCAGCGGCAACTCATCGATGCCAAAGGCCGGCTGACCGCCATCGGTGGTCGAGGCGTAATGCCAGGGCGCGTCCATGTGCGTGCCGCTGTGGGTGGTGATGTGCAGTCGTTCGGCGGCCCAGGATTCATTGCCCGGCATCTGTTCGAGCTGCAAGCCGGGGAACATCGCCGCCATTTCCGGCCAGCCTTGCTGGTGATCCATGTAATCGATCTTCGGCAGCAACGGTGGCGGATCGGTGTAGGGGTTGTTGTCGAGGGTGACCGAGAGGTCCACGAGACGACGTTTAGGCTTGGTTGGCTGTGACATGAAAGGTCTCTCCGGTCAGCGGCAGGTGTCGGGGGGCCGCGGGGTTAAGGGCATTGCGCACCAGCGCGGCAGCATTGCGGTCATGGCTGAAACCGGCGGCACGGGCTTGTGGGGTTTTCAGGGAGGGCATGCGCCCGAACAAGGCTTCCAGCCCGGCGTCGGGGGAAAAACTGATCAGCCTGCGGCGCTCCTGTCCATAACGCTCGGCCAGTGCGTCGATCACCTGGGCGATGGACAACTGCAACACCGGCAATTGCCAGACCCGCTGAGCCCCGAGCACGGCGCCATCGAGCTCGGCCGCGTGGATCAGGTTGTTCACACAGCAGCGCGCCGACATCCACCAGGCCGTCGCCTCTGGCGAGACCGGGCATTGATAGGCTTCACCCTCGGCAAACGCGCGCATCAGGTCGCTCATGAACGCCGACCGCAAGCCATTGGGCTCACGGGGCCGGGCGACGATGCCCGGCAGGCGCAACGCACGACCGTCGACATCGCCGCGCCGGGCCAGGTCGCTCACGGCGCTTTCGACCATGGCCTTGTGCGTGCCATAGGACAATTGCGGGCGCAGCTCGGCGGCCTCGCTCATGCGTTCCGGCAGATGACCGCCGTACACCGCGACGCTGCTGGCGTACACCAGGACCGGTGGCTGGCTTTTGTTGCGCAGTTGGTTGAGCAGTTCCAGGCTGGCCAGCAGGTTGACCTGATAGCCCAGTTCGTACTGCTCTTCAGCCGCGCCTCCGGGAATGCTGACCAGATGGAATACCACGTCGATGCCGTCGGCCAACACCCGGCGCATCAACGCCGGATCGGTCACGCTGCCGAAATGACGGCGCAGACGGGCGTCATCCGGCAAACCCTGCAAGTCCCTGTCCAGCACCAACAACGAACCAATGTGCTGGCCGCGCAAACTGCCCCGCGCCAGCAGGCAACGCACCAGCTCTCGTCCGACAAAACCATTGGCTCCGGTAATCAACACTCGCATAGAGCGCCCCTCAGCCCTGGGCCTGAACGACACGTTGATCGATCGCGCCGAACAACGACTGGCCATCGTTATCCAGCACGTCCATGTGCACGCGGTCGCCAAAGCGCATGAAGCCGGTTTGCGCGGCGCCCTGCTCGATCATCTCGATGGCGCGACGCTCGGCGATGCAGGCCGACCCGGCACTGCGTTCGGCATTCGACACGGTGCCGGAACCGATGAGGGTGCCAGCGCCCAACCGGCGAGTCAGCGCGGCATGGGCGATCAACTGGCCAAAGTTGAAATTCATCTGTCCACCGTGGGGCTGACCGAACCATTGGCCATTCCAGTGCACCTGCAACGGCAGGTGCACGCGACCGTCGCGCCAGGCGTCACCCAATTCGTCCGGGGTAATGGCCAGCGGGGCGAAGCTGGACGAGGGTTTGGCCTGGAGGAACCCGAAGCCCGTGCGCATTTCCCGTGGAGCCAGGGCGCGCAAGCTGACGTCGTTGATTTGCAGGATCAGCTTGATGTGCTGCAGCGCCTGTTGCGCGTCGCAGCCCATCGGCACCTCATCCACCAGCACGACGAATTCGCCTTCGAAGTCGATGCCCTGGCTCTCGCTCGGCAACGCGATGTCGTCGCGCGGGCCGATGAAATCGTCACCGGCGCCCTGGTACATCAACGGTGTGTGTTCGACGCCGTCGATGGGGTCGAGGTTGAACGCTTTCTGCATCAGCGCACCGTGGCTGAGGAAAGCGGAGCCGTCGCACCACTGATAGGCGCGGGGCAACGGCGCCATGGCCTGGGCGGGATCGAATGCGAAAGCGTCTGCCGCTGTGCCCGCATTCAACTCACTCGACAGCGCCTGCAAGCGCGGCTCGACGCTGCTCCAGTTCTCGATGGCCTGCTGCAAGGTCGGCGCCACGGAACTGGCGTCCAGTGCCCAGGCGAGATCCCGCGAGACCACGACGAGCTGTCCATCACGACTGGCGTTTTTCAGGGTGGCGAGTTTCATGCGGATGCTCCTTGGGCAAGGCTCAACTCAGCCGCGAAGCGTCCGTCGAGCAGGATGAAGACCATGCGCGCCATCGCTTCGGTGCGGTTGCTCCAGGCATGGTTGGTGCCGCGTTGCACCACGACGTCGCCGCGCTTGAGGTGCACTTCTTCCTCGTCCAGTACCAGCCACACTTCACCCTCGGTGACGATGCCGTAGTCGAGGGTTTCGGTGCGGTGCATCAACTTGTGCCGGGAGTCGGCTTTGCCCGTGCCAGCGTGGGATTGGCCAATTTCGGCGAACACTGCCGCGGCACTTTCAGCGCTGACCTGGTTCTGCACGCTGTCCGGTGGAATATCCACCACCCGAATCACGCTACCCAGGGGGCCGGGGCTCAGTTGCAGGGGTTTGCTGCTGGGATCACTGGCGTTGTCGAGCAACGCCGGGCTGGTGCTGCTGTTCCACAGTTCATGAAACACCGTGCCCGGTACCGACGTCAGCGGGAACACGTTCGGCGTCGGCCCGTTGCTGGCGACGATGGCCTGGCCATGTTCATCGTGCCCGGTGACCACTCGTTTGAATTCAGGAAGCGTTTGCATGGGAAATCCTCGTTCACTTTCCGTCGCCGGTGGTGGTGCCACCGACAACAACATTCGCGTGGGGCAACAGGCCACCGAGCCGAGGTACGGCCAGGCAGAACACCGCCACCAACAGTTGCAGGCCACCGACAATGGCCAACGCATGGGGTAGCGCAGTGACGACGCCACCGGTCACTCCGAGCACCACCAGGGGGCTGATGAATTCGCCGGCGAAGATGGCCGCGGTAAAACACCCGGCCGCCCGCCCGCGTTGATGAAAATTGACTTGCGCCATGATCCAGGTGATCAACGTCGGCAGCATCAGGCCAATGCCCAGGCCATTGATGGTCACGGCGACCACGACCTGCACATGGGTCAAGGCGTCCGCCATCAGCAACCCGCCGCTGCCCGCCAGCACGTAGGCGATCAGCAGCATGTGCTGCCCACGCATCCCGCTGAACAGGCGAAAACTCAACGCGCCAATGAGCACGCCCAGTTGATTGGCGCCCATGGTCATGCCGATCTGTTGCGGGGCATCCACGTGCAGCAGGTTGAGCAGGTATCCGGCCTGCACCGGTACGATAAACAGGCTCAAACCCGCCAACAGCGACAGCCCATACAGGGGCGTGAGCGCGCGCCACGGAAACTGGCCGGCGGGCAGCGGCTGGGTGGTTGGTCCGGGTTGCGCAGCGGCCTGTGGCTCCCACAGTTTCCAGGCCATCAGCGGCAGGAAAACCAGGCCCACGGCGTACAGCGCAAAGGGCGTGCGCCAGTCGTTTTGCCCGAGGAAGCCACCCAGCGCGATAAACACCGCCGCCGACAACGAGGTGGCGACCATCTGCAAGGCAAACAGGCGCTCACGCCGGGCGCCGCTGTAGTAGTCGCCCATCAGCGTGGTGCAGCAGGTCATGATGCCCGCCTCGGCCAGACCGATGCCCGCACGGCTGAGCACGATCGCCGGCAGCGAGTCGAGCCACAGCGGCAGCACGCCGCAGAGCACGTACAGCGACATGCTGGCCAGCAGCAACGGCTTGCGCCCCAGGCGATCGGCGATCAGCCCGGCGAACGGCGCCAGCAGGGCAATCACCAAGGCCGGCAAGGTCAACACCACAGGCACCAGTACGCTGCTGCCGGGCACGTCGGCGAAATGCGCCTGCATCCGCGGCAGTACCGGGGCCAGCAGTACCGCGCCCAGCACCGGCAGACAACTGCCCAGCAGCAACAACAGCGATTGCACCCATCCGGCCTTTCGGGTGGAGTTTTCTACAAAGGCGTTAGCGACCATGGCACTGCTCCTTGATGCGCAGGTGTGGAACGTTGGCTAGCACCGCCGTCTCGGAACCCGCGCCATTACGCACCGTCACTGGCCCCTGCGCCTCGCTACGCGCGGGCAACAGGAAGTACGCCAGCGCAGGCAGCAATACCAAGGCGCCAACCATGTTCCAGACGAACATGAAGGCCAGCAGCACGCCCATGTCGGCCTGGAACTTGATCGGTGAAAACGTCCAGGTCGCGACACCGATGGCCAGGGTGATACCGGTCAGCATCACCACCTTGCCGGTGGACACCAGGGCGCGGTAATAGGCTTCGGACAGGCTCGCCCCTTGGCGCAGATGGCCGAGGAGAATGCTCATCACGTACAGCGCATAGTCGACACCGATGCCCACGCCCAGGGCGATCACCGGCAGCGTGGCGACTTTCACGCCGATGTTCAGCCAGACCATCAAGGCTTCGCAGAGGATGGACGTCAGCATTAACGGAATCACCGCGCACAGCGTGGCGCGCCACGAGCGGAAGGTGATCAGGCACAGCAGAATCACAGCGCCATACACCCAGATCAGCATCTCGCGGTTGGCTTGTTTGACGACGATATTGGTCGCCGCCTCGATGCCGGCGTTACCCGCGGCCAGGAGAAATTGCACCTCGTCGGTATTATTCGCCGCGGCGAATTTTTCCACGTGCTCGACCAGGCGGGTCAGCGTCTCGGCCTTGTGGTCGGTGAGGTAGGCGTACAGGGTCAGCAGGCTGCAGTCTTCGTTGTACAAGCCGCGCGGTGCACTGGCGGTGATCATGTTGAGCATCGCCTGGTTGTTCTGCAGCTCGTACCACTTGGGATTGCCTTCACTGAGGCCGACCAGCATGCGCCGGTTGAGCAACGCCAGCGAGTTGGTCGAGTCCACCCCCGGCAAGGCGCGCAGCTGCCAGTCCAGGGCATCGACCTTGGCCAGGATGTCATAGCGCGCACAGCTGCTGGCCGGGGTTTTCACCATCACCGCGAACAGGTCGCTGCTGGCGCCGTAATGACGGGTCAGGTAGGCATCGTCCTGGTTGTAGCGCGAGTCCGCACGCAGCTCCGGCGCACCGGCGTCGAGGTCGCCGATTTTCAGTTGCAGGCTGACCACAAAACCGAGCGCCGCCAGCGCCAGGCTGATGGCGATGCACAGGCTGGCCCAGCGACGATGGGTGAACAGGTCGAGAAAACGCCAGAAGGCATGGCGCGTCTGACCGCTTTGTTCGGCCTGTTCGCTCTTCAGGCTCAGTTGCGCCGCACGCGGTGTCACACCGACATAGGAGAGCAACACCGGCAGCAGGATCAGGTTGGTGAAGATCAACACTGCCACGCCGATGCTGGCGATCACCGCGAGGTCTTGAATGACCTGGATCTTGATCAGCATCAGCACGGCAAAACCCACGGCATCACACAGCAGCGCCGTGAGGCCGGCGAGGAACAGCCGGCGGAAAGTGAATCGCGCCGCCACCACCCGGTGCATGCCCCGGCCGATGTCCTGCATGATGCCGTTCATTTTCTGCGCGCCGTGGCTCATGCCGATGGCAAACACCAGGAACGGCACCAGCACCGAGTACGGGTCCAGTTGGTAGTCCAGCAAGGGCAGCAAACCGAGCTGCCAGACCACCGCCACCAGCGAGCACAGCACCACCAGCACGGTGCTGCGCAGGCAGCGGGTGTACCAGAACAGCACGGCGGTGGTGATCAGGATCGCGACGGCAAAGAACAGCAGGATCTGCTTCAGGCCGGCAATCAGGTCGCCGACTTTTTTCGCGAAACCGGTGATGTGAATGTCGATGTTGGCGTTTTGATAAGTGCTGCGCAGGGTCTCCAGCTGTTCAGAAAGCACCGCGTAATCCAGCGGCTTGCCGTCGGTGGTGGCGGCCAGCAACGGCACGTAGATGATGCTCGAGGTCTGGTCGAACGCCACCAGTTGCCCGAGTTCATTGGAGCGCTGCACATTGCGCCGCAGTGCTTCGAGGTTGGCGGCGCTGCCGCTGTAGTCATCCGGAATTACCGGGCCGCCGTCGAGGCCGTCTTCGGTCACGGCGACCCAGCGGGTGGCCGGAGTCCACAGCGACTTCATGTACGCGCGGTCGACGCCTGGCAGCAGGTAGAGTTGGTCGCTCAGGGCCTGCAGGGTCTTCAGGTACTCGGCGTCATAGATATCGCCGTGACGGTTGGCGACCACGATGCGCAAGGCATTGCCCAGGCCGGTGAGCTGTTTCTGGTGCTCAAGGTAGTTGGCAATGTACGGTTGCTGCGTGGGGATCATCTTTTCAAAGCTGGCGTTGAGCTCGATACGGGTGGCTTGATAGCCGAGCACCAGGGTGGTCAGCACACACACCAACAGCACCCACAGGCGGTGGTTGAACAGCGTGCGTTCCACCACCGAACCGGAGCGCGGATCGAAATTCGCCAGGCTGGCCGTGGCGTTGTCGAAAGACTTCATAACCTCACTCCGAAGCGGTAGCGATTGACGGCGAGATGCGCGTCAACCCGGTGAAACCCGCCAGCGTCAGGCTGCCGTCGGCGGCCTGGACAACACTGGCAACGGGCTTGTCGAGCGGTTTGCCATAGGGCTTGAGCAATGCGCCGGGCTGGCTGTTGGTACGAAACAGGGCGCCGCTCTGGTTGACCAGCAGCAACTGGCCGTCATCGGTGCGGATCGCATCGCTGAACGACACCGGCATCGACACCGGCGCGGGTTGGAAGCTCTCGCCCAGGTCGCTGGAGGCAAACGCGTTGCCCTTCAAGCCAGCCACCAGCAGCACACCGTCATCGCGCATTTGCAGGGTGAAAAAACTCCCCGCGTAAGGGCTTTGCAGCTGGGTGAATGACTGGCCGGCATCGTTCGAGCGAGCGAGGTAACCCTGCTCGCCGGCCAGGAACCAGTGCGTTCCCTGTTGCGCGATGGCAGACAGGTGCGCGCCCATCGGGTTATCGATTTGCCCCATGACGGATTGCCAGGTGGTGCCGCCGTCGTCGGTGCGAAAGGCCAGGCCGTACGCTCCCACGATCAGGCCATGTCGGGCATCGACGAACTGCAGGGCGAGAAACGGCTTGTCGGCACCCTCGCCGGCCAGCCGTTCAGCCGTTTGTACCCGCGCAGCGGCGGCATCCTGGTCGCTGGCCGAAGGCAATTGCGCTTTGGCGGCGTCCAGCTCAAGTTGTGCCGCACGCAGGCCGTCCAGCTGCATGGTCCAGTGCTCGCCCCCGTCACGAGAGGCCAGCACGACACCGCCATGACCCACGGCCCAGCCTGTGTTGGCATCGACAAATTGCACCGACGTCAGGCTGACCGAAACCGGCACCTCGGCCTGCCGCCAACTCATGCCGTTGTCATCGGACAGCAGCACGATACCCCGCTCCCCCACCGCCACCAGCCGCGCACCCGCACGTGCCAGGTCCAGCAGCACCGCGGACTTGGCTTGCGGCGCCTGCATGGCCGGCGTAGAGAGCGCATCGCCCACCGCGGCGGCCTGCACCAGGCTCAACGGCAATGCCAGAGGCAGCGCCACAAGCCACATCAGTCGACCAACCACCTGACAGAATCTGTTCATACCAACCTCGAAAAACCGTTTGAAACCGGATCACGCCAGGCTAGCCGCGATCCGGTCTGACTCAGCGAACCCCGGCACCCGCCATCGCCGCCGGCGAGAACTCGGAGGCCCTGTAGCGATCCACCATGCCGTACTGCTCAGGCAGGCCGGTGTAGACGTTCTGGATGAACCAGGCGCCGGAGGTCAGGTCGTAGAAGCCCGAGGACAGTTGCGCTTGCGCAGGCAGATCCGGCATCACCGCCGGCAACGACCACAGGGTCTTGGCCAGTTGGCCGTTGGCGTCCCAGCGGTCGCCCAGCATGGCTTGCCAGGTGTCTTCATCGAGGTAGTAACGGCCCTTCGGCAACTGGTGACGCTTGCCCGGTGCCAGGTCGGCCTCGACCACCCAGACCCGGTGCAATTCCCAACGCACGTAATCGGGGTTCATGTGGTGGGGCAGGAACAGGTCTTCAGGTTTGGCGGCGGCTTGCACTTTGTTGGTGTTGTAGGGGATGTACATCTCCTGCTTGCCCACCAGCTTCCAGTTGAAGCGGTCCATGCGGCCCTGGAACACGCTCAATTCGTCGAACGACATCACCCCGGCGGTCGCCGGTGTCGGCGTATCGCAGCAGGCATTCGGCAGCTTGCGCACACGACGTTGCCCGGTCAGGTAGACGTGCGCCTGGGACAGGTCGCCGTTGATGTTGGTGCGGCCCATGATCTGCTCGCCGGCACGCAACGGTGGTCCGACGTTGAGCAGGCGGAACAGCCAGTAGTCACCGGCAAACGACTCAGGCGTGCCTTCCTTGTAGTAATACGGCATCTCCTGGATGGCCTGGCCGTCGGTGGTCATGACCTGCTTGCCATCGGCGGTCATCAGGTAGTGACGGAAATGCATCGACACCGAGGTGCCGCGCCAGTTGAGCACGTGGTTCCACATGGCTTCGGCACCGTTCTGCGGGATCGGGAACGGGATGCCGCCAAAGGCGCCTTCGGGCACGGGGCCGGCGCTGCTGTCGACCAGTTTGGCGCGGGTGGCGTTTTTCAGGGTGTTGTCATACACCCACTGCGGCGCGGCGGCGGTGCGCCGGGTCGGGTAGACGTCGATGCGATAGGAGTCCGGGAAACGCTTGAACATTTCCTTGGTGCCATCGCTGAGTTTGTCGGCGTATTGCGCGAGGTTTTTCGAGGTGATGCTGAACAGCGGCTTGTCCGCGGCGAACGGATCGGAACGCCTGCCGCCTTCCTTGTACGAAGGATCGACCTTGGTGTAGCCACCGTCCCAGGCCGGGATGGAGCCGTCGGCATTGCCGGCGCGCTCGGCGCCGAAAGGCGTGAGGTTTTTCGACAGTTTGGCGGCATCTTCCGCTGTCGCCGCCAGCGTCAGCTGGCTGCACAGAGCCAGGCTACCGAGCAGTGCAAAGCCCAGGGCCTTGAGGGTGAAGGCTGCGGTTTTCTTGTTGTGGGTCATGCGCAAGTCCTCTTAAAACGTGGTCTTGACGGAGAAAGCCAGGTAGTCCCGGTCTTTCAGCGATTGCTTGTAATTGAACTGGCTGGCGGCATTGAGGTTGGTGTCCTCGGCGCCGTAGTAATGCGTGTAGGTCAGGCCGGCGGTGACGCGATCCAGGTAGGTGGCGGTGATGCCGATGTTCATGTCGCCGCCGTTGTCCGGGCCGAAGGAGCTGACCACCGCCGATTTGCCCAGGGGGAAGTAGCTGAGGCCGACCGGGATACTGATGTCGATGCCGGAGAAGAACTGGCGGTAGGTCGGGGTGTAGACCACCTTGAAGCCGAGGCCGTCGTCGGTGGCATTGGGGTCGAGGGCGGCACGGTTTTTGGTGACGCTGAGCAGGCGGTTCCAGGCGATCTCGCCGACCAGTCCCGATTCCCTGGCCAGGAAGTTCGGCCCGAACGAAGCCAGCACGTTGAGGTTGACGTGGGCGGTACGGCCAACCGCGTAGAGGGCGTCGTCATCGTTGTCGGCGACCACGCCGGGCAGGACGGTCTGGCCGTTGGAAACCAGCGGCATGTTCCAGCGCATCGAGGCTTCACCGGCGAAGCTGTACTCATCGACGGTGGTGGAGAAACTGGCACCAAAGGCGCGAATGTCTTCCGGGTACACCCAGTAGTACTCGCCGATCTGGCCGGTACTGAAGTTCGGTGTGCCGGTGGACGGCTTGAGGTACAGCTTGGGGGTCTTGTCGTGGTACTGGATCGCGTACAGGCCGTACTCGACCGTTTCCGCGCTGTACTTCAACTGCAGGCCGCCCTGCCCCGAACTTTTCGCTTCCTTGTCATTGCCATGGAAGAACGCCGCCGGGCTGGCGGGATTGCCACCGAGGAACGGAGGAAACGGCGCACCCACGATCAGGCGTTCGTTGCCTTCACCAATGGTGTCGCTGGTGGAGAAGTAACTGCCGGCACCGGGCAGGCGGGTCTCTTCCCATTCCAGCTGGTAGAAGGCACCGAGCGACACGTCGTCGGTCAGTTGGAAGGTGCCCGACAGCTGATTGACCGGGCGGGTGATTTCCTTGAACTGGGTGTTGGGTACCGACTGCGCTTTCACCACGTCGACCGGCGCCATGCCACCGGCAATACCGTTGGCCCCGAAAAACAGGCTCTCGCCCCAGATCAAGCCGTGGCGACCGGCACGCACGGACGTGGCGTGGTCGGCCAGCGCGCCGTTCCAGTACACGAACGCATCGAGCAATTCGCCTTTACCGCCATGCACATGGCGGGTGTCGTCGGTGAACTCGTCGTAGGCCACGGAACGGGCGTTGGCCCGTGCCGGGTCGTCGTTATCGTTGTCCTGCTGGTATTCGGTGTCGTACCAGGCGGCGCCACTGAGGCGCGCGCCGACGTCCTTGAACGACATGTCCAGCTCGGACAGGATGTCCGTGCGGTTGGAGATCAGGCCCTTCTTGAAGGCCCGGTCGCCGTCGTCCTGGTTGAGAGCCACCTGGCCCTCGGTCAGTTTGCTGCTGGGATTCTGCGTGCGCCAGGCGGCGCTGTACTTCACGGTGTTATCCCAGCGCAGGTTGAAATCCGGATTGCCGGTATCCACCGAAAAGGCATGGGCCGCCTGGCTGCACAGCACCAACGCCGCGGCCAGGGTGAAACCAAAGGGTGCAGAGGTGCTGACCGGGCGGCGCGCAAGCGTCGCAGTCGTGGAACTAACCATCGCGTTAACCTCTTGTTTTTATAGTGGTAACTGCTGTGGGGTGAATCAGATGGGCTCGGCCGTCAGCGCGAGCATCTGCTTGACCAGGCCGATGCGGTCGAACTCACGGTCGTGCTGCATTTCCTTGTCGCCGGCCAGCACCGAGCTTTCGCTGATGAACTTGCAGCGCTCGAAACGGCGCGCCATGAAGCGCTGCAGCTGTTGCTCGACGCTGCCGTCGCGGGTCAGTTCTTCGCTGAGCACGATGGCATCTTCAATCGCCATGCCGGCGCCCTGGCCGAGGTGCGGCGTGGTCGCGTGGGCGGCGTCGCCGATCAGCAGGACGCGGCCGCGGTACCAGGACTCGTCGACGAAGACCACTTCCATCGGCTTGTAGACCACCTGGCTGCTGTCGGTGATTTGCTCACGCAGTTCGCCGATGAGGCCGGTGAAACCCTGCAAACGCTGGCGCATCTGCTCGGCCAGCGTCGCCGGGTCCATCCATGGGTTGGACGGTTCGTGGGACGTGAGGAACAGGTACATCAGGTCACCGGCCAGCGGCACCAGGCCGGCGTTGCCTTCGGCACTCTGGTAGTTGGCGAGGTGATCGATCTGCGGGTCACGCGGGAAGTTGTAGCGCCACACCGACTGGCCGGTGAAACGCGGGGTGTAGGTGTCGCCGAAGATCAAGTCGCGAACCCTGGAGAACAGACCGTCGGCGCCGACCACCAGGTCGTACACAGCGCCAGTGCCATCGGTGAACAGCACATCGACGCTGTCGCCTGTGTCCTTCAAGGATTCCACGCTGAGACCCAGGCGTACCTGCGCGCCCAGTTCCAGCGCCGTTTCGCTGAGGACCTTGTGCAGCGCCAGGCGTGAAATGCCGACGTTGGCCGGGTACGCAGGCCCCGCCAGTCGTTGACCCGGGATGCGCGCCAGTTGCTGGCCGGCCGGGCCATAGATGGCGACGTCTTCAAAGGCATACGCCGCATCGAGATACCCATCCAGCACACCCAGCTTGGCCATCTCGCGGACCACGTTGCTTTGCTGGATGATCCCGACGCCGTACACCGTCCACTCTGACTTGAGCTCGATCAGATCGACCTCAATGCCCTTGCGCCGCAGTGCGATGGCCGCGCACAAACCACCAATGCCACCGCCCACGATCAGAACTTTGTTCACTGCACTCATGGTTTTCTCACTTGTTATTCTTGTGATTCGATGCAGCGTCGGGCACTGCGTCGTTGGGTCCAGCTTCCCGGCAAAGCAGGGATTTGACTAATCGCGAGTAGGGATGCGATGTATCTGCAAACGCGATACCTCAAAACGGGGAGACGCGCTTTCAATGCCGGGCATTTGCAGCACCAGCCAGCCCTCCTCCACCCGCCACGCCAGCGCCTCCAGCTTCTGGCCCAGACAGGGGCCGTAGACGCATTCGCCGGTACTCGGCAGAAACTGCGCACCGTGGGCGTAACAGACGATCAACTGGCCGTCGGCGGATAAAAAACGGTCCTTGCGGTACTCCAGGCGTACGTCCAGATGCGGGCAACTGTTGCGATAAATCCGCACCTGGCCGTCGTGCACCAAGGCAAAGACACTGTCTTTACCGCGCTGCAATGGATCGAATCCGCGCGCCTGCCCTTCCACCAGTTCGTCCATCAGGCACAGGTAAAAATCCCGTTGGCTCATGGCAGACACCCGTGTTCAACCCTGTTTGGGTGGCGGGCCGCCGGGTGCCCATTTCGCCTTCGAATTGAACAGGAACAGCTGCGAGTTATCCGCCGACAACGGCGCGCGCCGGGCCTCCCAGGCGTCATCGTGTTTGTCCATGTCGGCGTCGTATTCAATGTGGCAACCCAGTGGACTGTTGAAGTACCAGAACCAGTTGGAGCCAAAGAGGTGACGGCCCGGGCCCCAGAAACTGGTCCAGCCTTTTTGCTCGAAACGCGTACCGGCCAACAGCACTTCGGTGCCACTGCCCATGTGAAAGGTGAAATGCTCGCAGCCCTTCATGTGCGGCGGGGTCTGGATCATGAACAGGCAATGGTGATCATCGGAACCTGCGGGGCGCATGAACGGCCCGGCGCCGATGAAGGTGTCGGTGGTCCGAAAGCCCAGGCGCTCGGCGTAGAACGCTTCGGCCTTGGCCGCGTCGGGGACGAAATACACCACGTGGGACAAGGTGCGGGGCACCGCGCTCATGTCGAGGGTGATGCCAGGCTGGTTCAGCGGGCGCTGCGGCGCATGGCCGGCGGCGTTGGTCAGGTCGTCCGGGGCGTCGTACGCCTTGCGCACGGTGACCTGGAAAGCGATCGCGAAGCCCATGTCGTCGACGCTGTGCAGCACGCCGTTTTCCCGGGAGACCTGGCGGTCTCGCGCCAACTCGTCCTCGATGGCGTCGAGGTCCGCCACGCTGGCAACGCCGTAGACGGTTTCGCGAATCGATGGCGCCGGGCCGATGGCCGCTGGCAGGGTCGGATCGTCCGCACGGCGTATGATCACGGCCGTGCCGTCCAGTGCTTCAAAACGCCCGCCAGCGCTGTCGACGTCAACCGGCGCAAGGCCGTAGTCACGCAGGCAATCGGTACAGGCTTGGATGTCATCGACGCCAAAGATCAGGGCATCAAGGCCAATGATGTTCATGGCTTACCACTCCATTGAAATTATGATCCGGAGACTGCTCGACCAGGCCGTTCAGCTGCGCATGGAATCCGGTGGTGGTGTCGGCCAGAGGTCCGACTGCGGCGAAGATTGACGTGCGGTTTGGCAGCTGACTAATCGCGAGTGGGGATGCGACCTATCGGCAAACGCGATACCTGAAGGCGCAGGATGAAGGCGTGAAGACGGGGTTGACGGGACGATCAATTCACCGGAATGTATCGTGAAAATAAATACAACAGCGGACATGCCTGATGCGTTTCAACCACCTGGATCTCAATCTGCTGGTGGCACTCGATGTATTGCTCGAAGAGCAGAACATCACCCGTGCCGCCGAACGCCTGCACATGACGCAGTCCGCAACCAGTGGCGTGCTCGGGCGTCTGCGCAGCTATTTCGAAGACGAACTGCTGGTGCAGGTGGGGCGCAAGATGCAGCCCACGCCCTACGCCCAGGAGCTGGCCAAACCGATCCGCGAAGTGCTGCTGACGATTCAATCCTCGATCACCGCCAAGCCGGTGTTCGACCCCACCACCAGCAAGCGCCACTTCCGCCTGGTGACCTCGGATTACCTGATCAGCGTGCTGTTTGCCCAGGTGATCCAGAAGATCCATCAGGAAGCGCCGAACATCACGTTCGAGATGCTCGGCCCCGGCGACAACTCCGGCGAGTTGCTGATTCGCGGCGAGGTCGACCTGATGATCGTGCCTGAGCGCTACATCATCGACGGCCATCCCCACAAGCTGCTGTTCGAGGAAGAACACGTCTGCGTGGTGTGGGCTGGCAATACCCAGGTCGGCGACAGCCTGACCCTTGAGCAGTACATGGACATGGGCCACGTTTCCGTCGGTTTTGGTCGCACCCGGCACTTGAGCATCGAAGAGTGGTTCATGAACCAGTACGGCTTCAACCGCCGCATCGAAGTGATCACCAACGACTTCAACACCCTGCCGCAACTGGTCGTCGGCACCCAACGCATCGCCACCATGCACCAGCGCCTGGCGCGGTTGTATGCCCAGCACCTGCCGCTGCGCATCCTCAATCCGCCGGTGAAGATTCCGGTCATGCGCGAAGTCATGCTCTGGCACCGCAGCGTGGACGGTGACCCGATGCACCGCTGGCTGCGCGAGCGCATCAGCGAATTCATCCAGCACCTGGAACAGGATCCTATCGCCGCTCGCGATACCTCGCATCCCGAGTCACGATTGGTCAATTAGCCGGGCCGTCCTTAACGTGCCTTGAACGCTCAAGGCAACCACAAGGACAACAACAATCATGTTCCGTTATTTCCCGACCAATTACGTGTGGAATCTCTCAGTCAACCTGGCCATCGAGATGGGCGCCCGCATCGGCGAAATCGAAGAGATGTGCGCGCCACTGCAGGAAGCCGCCCAGCAGCCCGACGCCGCTGGCACCAAGGCGTTTCGCGAAACCTGGGCAAAGATGGCCGACAAGCTCTGCGGCCTGGCCGAGGAAGACGAAGGCAATGGCCGGCTGCTGTCCGCCGGTGAAAAGTACAACCGGGCCGCCACCTATTACCTGACCTGCGAGCGCTTGCAGGCCCATGGCGCGCCGGGCCGTACCGAGTTGTACCAGCGTTTTTTGCAGACTTTCAAGCGCGGTATCGAACTGTCGCGGGAGAACTGCGAGCGCGTTGAAATCCCCTACGAGGGCAAACATATTTCCGGCTTGCTGGTGCGTGCCGAAGGTGTGAGCGGCCCGGCGCCGATCCTGGTGCAGGTCAACGGACTGGATTCGACCAAGGAAATGAAATACCGCGTCGGTCTGCCGGCCTGGCTGGCAAAACGCGGCGTCTCGTCGTTGATCATCGACCAGCCCGGCACCGGTGAAGCACTGCGCCTGCACAACCTGATTGCGCGCTACGACAGCGAGCACTGGGCCAGCCGCGTGGTCGACTGGCTGGAAACCCGCAGCGACGTGGATGCCAAGCGTATCGGCCTTGAGGGTGTCTCCCTCGGCGGTTATTACTGCCCGCGCGCCGTGGCCTTCGAGCCACGGTTTGCCTGCGGTGTGGTGTGGGGCGCGAACCATGACTGGCGCGATGTGCAAAAGCGTCGCCTGGAAAAAGAAGGCAGCTTCCCGGTACCGCACTATTGGGCGCACGTGCAGTGGGTGTGGGGTGCAAAAGACATGGAGGAGTTCATGGCCATCGCCGAGAACGTCCATCTGGACGGCGTGCTGGACCGGATCAAGGTGCCGTTCCTGGTGACCCACGGTGAAAAGGATTCGCAGATCCCGCTGAAGTGGGCACAGCGTACTTACGAGCAACTGGTCAACAGCCCCAAACGTGAACTGAAGATCTTTACCGAACGCGAAGGTGGTGTGCAGCATTCGAGTTTTGACAACAGTATCAACGCGGGTCAGTACATCGCCGACTGGGTTACCGAAAACCTGGGTGGCCATACGGCTTGACCGGCCCCGTCTGACTTGCCGCGATGGCGGCATAACGGCCACCACCGAATCGCCAGCAAGCCGGCTCCTACGGATTTGTGTCGTACCCAACAATCCGCATGCAGCCCAAAACCTGTAGGAGCTGGCTTGCCAGCGATGGCGGCA